>NZ_JAAMNS010000005.1:0-247580 GCF_011066175.1 Paenibacillus sp. EKM211P | reverse complement strand
CGACTTGCATGTATTAGGCACGCCGCCAGCGTTCGTCCTGAGCCAGGATCAAACTCTCCATTAAAGACCAACCGAAGCTGGTTATAGAAAGAGCGATTAGCTCATTTTGAAACTGACGAGATAAAATATCTCTTTTTTGCTTCCATTTCATACAGCCAGATGGCATGTACCAAAATTTCAGCATTGGATTTTATAAATAAAATCCGTACTCACTCGTTGTTCAGTTTTCAAAGATCAAACTTTATTTTCTCTCACTTTGTTTCACCACCGCGTCTCAGCGGCGACTTAAATAATGTAACACATAACCTCATTTTTCGTCAAGCATTTTTTTAAAAATTTATTTCCTTGCTTGATGCAACACCCTTTATCCTGCTTTAGACAGTTCTAAATTATTCGTGTTGCTTAATGGGGCGAGTTATAACTTAGCACATATTTTACATACTCGTCAAGCTAAAATAATCATTTATATCTTTTAATCTCTTGTAAATTCTAAATCACATAAGAAAAAAGGAAGAAAAGATCATTTATCGACCTTTCTTCCTGATAAAATAACCTCCGCTCATCAAAGAAGGGAGTAGCGCAGTTCACGATTTTGTCCGCGATCCCTAAATTCCCCGACGGCTGATTCTCTAATAAGCGAACGATAAACCAGTTTACGGAGCACGACGGTAAGATCTAATTGTAGATTCTTGAGCTCAGGATGATTCATAAGTTCATCTATAGACCAAGGTTCCCGTCTGCTGCCTAATATACGGAATAGCGGAGAGGAGCACTCCTCCATTTTTGACATGACTGAAAATTCACAAGCGAGTAGTACCAGTTCAACCCGTTGCTCCAGAGTCTCCGTACTTAATGTGAGCTCGTTATACAGCTTCTCAATTGTTCGATCCAGCGGCTGCATCTGAACCCATAAGTGAACCTTTGGATAAATCCCACGTTCAATGAGTTCAATAGACGCCCAATGATCCAGTGCCTTCAGAACACTTTGATAAGCGTCAATGATCCGCCCTTCTCGCACTGCTTTCTTACCCTGAACGTAATTGACCAGAAAGCGGGAGAACTCATGAAATCGCTTCTGCTCCCGCAGTGGATCGTTAAATTCAATAATTTCCTGTCTTAAAAGACGTACCCTGTCATCCCGTTCCCAGACCATACGACCTTCTAGCACATAATCTATAATGTTGGCTTGTTCACCTGCGATAATCCAACCCTTCAGACAACTAAGCGTTGTGTACAACACTTGGCATTTTAGTCCATTAATAAATAAGTGTTGTATAGATTGAACTGGCTCCCGGCCTTCTCCAATAATTAGAATGAGTTCATCAAAGTCATACAACATCGAACCGTGAAAATATTCTCCCGGCTTTCTGTACGAAATAACACCTATTGAATCTTCCTGCAACAATTCATCATGCATCAGGTTTAATTTGGTTAGCTGCACTTCACCCTCCATACCTGCAAGGCGGCTATAACCGCTAAATTGGATATTTGGATACATGTGATCATTTCTACATAAATAAGAGACTTCCTTCTTCAATTGTATAATTTTTTATCTTATTTAATTATTTCTTTCAGTGTTATCCAAGCGTCTTCATCTGCAAAGCTCCGACTCCACACACCAATTCCGCCCAGGTTCAGTGATTTGGCAAGTTCTACTCTTGCCTTCAGGGATATCTGATCCTCTAGCCAAATCTTTTTGACAACACCGTCTTCGGTATATTCGACATAATTCTGACCTTCAGAAGCTCTAAATTTGGGCTTCAACTTAAATTGGGCTACGATATCTGCTGCTGACTCCATACCAATTGATTTGGAGGTGACCTTAATCTTCCCTTCTTTGGGAGTCTCGGACCAAACGCGGGTATATAACGGAATACCTAAAACCACTTTTTGAGGCGGCACTTCGTCTTCCTGAATAATCCGCCGAATTGACGCTTCTGTCCATGGTAATGAGGCGACGGAACCAGCTTTTGGACTAGCCGCCCAATGCTCATCATACGCCATTACCATGAGATAATCTGTTATAGCACCCAATGCCTTTCGATCCAAGAAAACAGACCACATCTCACTTTGAGATTTAGGCGTAACATCAATGGACAGTATCAAATCATGTTCCCGGGCCATCGGTTTAAGTTCCCGCAAAAATTGGGTGACATTGGGGCCATCCTTCGTATGGACATTTTCAAAGTCAATATTAATACCATCCAGATCATTTTCTTGGGCAAGTGAGATCATCTGATCTACAATCGATTTTCGACGTTCAAAGGTAGATAGTGCCTCTGTTGTTATTTCGGGGTTAAAGCTGTTGCTCAACAAGCCCCATACCTCCATGCCCTTACGATGTGCCCAGCTGACATATGCCGGGTCCGCCTTGCTTTCTACAGTACCCTCATGATCAACGACGCTGAACCATGTAGGGCTCACCACATTTACTCCAGGCATAGGGTCAAATTTGGAAGGATCAGGCTTACGATTATAGACGGCTTCCCAAGCGAGATTCACAGGTTTACCCTGCCAATGCTTCTCCGAGATTGACAAATCGTCCTTAACCGAAGGTATCACAAGTTCTTCTCCTTCAGAGATACAGTCTGACTTCATGTATCCTGCATAACCATTGTCTAACTGCACAAAATACCAATCGCCCTGTTGAGACCAGATGCGTACTTTTGTCTGCTGTGATACATCTGCCAAAATAAAAGATAGACTAGAGGCTTCTTTGCGTAAAGCAATTCTAGCATCCTGTTGCCCATCTTTCTTTTCTACACTACCTAGCCTGACTTTCTCTCCGGCTTTCATCAGAATGACAGCCCCTGTTACAGGGTCTTCGTGGATGGATATACCATATACTTCACGTACAGCCTCAATGGGGATATACACCTCTCCACTGATTATCTGAGGGGCGGCGCTAAGTGCATATGTTTTACCATTCAGTTCGCCTTGTGTCTTTGCAACATTCATATGGAGCAAGCTTTGTCTCGTTGCCATAATGACGGTTTGGCTGTCATCCTCATAACGAATGGTAGGGTCAATTTGACCTTGTATCAATTTAAGCGGCATCAGCATGTTCTTGCCGGAGCTTTGAGTTTCATATCCGGTCAACTTGCCCTTCATAAAAATAGGTCGGACACTCCCCTGCCAATCGGGTTTCTCGTGAAGAGGATTACCATACCATACGACAGTAATTGCGCATATAATCGCTGCGAATAATAGCAGGCTTGCCGCTCCTTTGAATCGAGAACGTTTACGGCGGCGTCTGGAATGATTTCTGGCCAATATTGAACCTCCATTGTAAGAAATTTTGATTTCTGTATTTTGTAACTTTAACAGATTACCTGAGACAAAAAACAAAGTGATTTAAACAAAAAAACGCGGTAAATCCCCACTTATGGGGAATTCCTCACGTTTCCAATCCATTACAATATATACATACCGCACTAAAAACTTTTATCCCTTGTTTCGCTACAATTGTTTGTTACTACAAGCTTTGCATACTCCGTGTAACTCCATACGATGTCCATGCACCTCGAAGCCTGTTTCTAACGCAGCATGGCGTTCCACATCTGCCAAATACGGGTAACTGAAATCTTCAATCTTTCCGCATGTTTCACAAATGATGTGATAGTGCTCCGAAATATTGGCATCATATCGACTGGCGTTATCTCCATAGGTCAACTCATGTACCATACCCGCTTCTATAAACATCTTTAAGTTATTATAAACTGTAGCCACACTCATACTTGGAAACTTGGACTCAAGCGCACGATATATTTCATCTGCAGTCGGATGCCCCATAGATTCCATTAAATAGTTTAATATGGCATGGCGCTGGGGTGTTATGCGTACACCTGTCTTCTTCAGAAGTTCCAAAGCATGCTGGACGCGTGCTGCCATATATGTCCACCGCCTTATCCCTTACTTGCAATCCTATCAATTACCACGCATCTATTTACAATTCACTTCTAAAGCTACTCACATTGTACGGTCTACTCAAGAATCTTGTCAACGCGCCGTATTGTCGCCGGATGTTCCTACAGAAGTATCGGTCGCAGGAACTTCAGGTTCATCTGGAGAACTTCCAGTTGCATCGGGTGCAGTCGATCCTCCGGATTCATCCAAGTCGGGTAACGACGGCATCAGTAACTTTTTAATGGTTAAATTGCTGTTACCCTCTACGTTAATCACATATTTGCCATCCCCGTTTTGACCTGAAATGCTTTTACTGTCTATCTTAAATGGAAAATCAGACTGAAGATTACCATAACTGCTTGAACCCTCTAACTGAAAATCTCCATTCGATGGAAGATCCAATACGATATCACCGACAGCACTGTATATTTTCCAATCTCCACCTACCTGCTCGCTATGCACTTTGATAGCGCCATTAAGCGAATTTGCATTCAGCTTGGCTGTAGAATTCAGCACATTCATGTCACCATTTTGAGTATCAACGGTAATATCCCCTTCCGAACGAGCGACCTGAATGTCACCTACCATAGTGTGGAGTGACAAGGCCCCTTCAATATCCCCTGCCTGCATATCGCCACGGTTCGTGCGTACATCCACATCTCCGGAAATCCGATGCAATCTAATCTGACCGTTCAGGGTGCCTCCTTTGACATTGCCGATAGCGTCATTAACTGTGAGATTCCCATTACCACTCTCAAGCCGGATGCTGTCGATAGCGTCTACTCCATTCAAGGTAATATTCCCGTTGGAGGTTCTAATCTGCATATTGAAGCGCCGATCCTCTGGCACGGTGATCAACATGTTCATTCGAGGCTGACGTTTACTTGATGCTCCGTATGACTGTACCTCCGGACGAATCTGGATGGTCTTGCCATCGGTAGAAGTCAGTGAAGAAGCTTGAGCAATCTTGTCCGCTTCGGCAGCAGGCGCTTGATCCACCCATAGAGTCCCGCGTACCTCAATATTGGACACCGGCCTTCTGATTAGTGTTATATCCCCATTCACTGAATCAACTACTAAATCGGATGTCTGCATAGTTACAGGTATCAGCATACCACCCATATCATACCGATTCTCTTTAGCCTGGCTAAAATCCATAGAAGCCGATGTCAGATTGAGACTAACCCGGTTCCACAGGTACATATAATGGTTTTGCTGGGTCACGATAAAAACCGAAGCAGCCACTACCAAAGCGGACAGAATCCCCTTCAAGTCAGGTCTGAAACGTCGTCCGTTGTCAGGCTTGCCCTCTTTGCGATAATACACGCCAAAAAAAATCAGATACTCCAGACCCCAAAGCACAAAGATTACAGGCCACCACACAAGGAGCTGGAGCATATATTCCGTGTTCTGAAGCACATCTACAATCAGCAAAATGCCTACAGCCATCAACAGAAGCGAAGAGGTGTAGCGGCCGACTCTTATTTTGCGGTGCACGCCTGCTTCACCCTCTTTCTTTCAACTTTTTACGTTTAAAGGATAGAAAGGCTTCCCTTAGAAAAAGGAATAAACCGATTATCATTAATATAATGGCCAGCGTCAGGAACCCATAATCTTCGAAGAAAATGCTTAACCAGCGCGGTTTCATGCGGAACAGAATCATAAGTCCACCGCCTGCCACCAATAGCACAGCAAAAGCAAAGCCTCTTTCCCACGCATAAAATGGACTACTTTGCTGACCTCTAGCATCCATTCGTGCATATCGATCTGGCTTGCGCCGATAACGAACCATGTAATCCGCTGACTGTAAGACATCATATACATTATAAAAATATAAAACGGGTATGAACAAGCCAAGCAAAATTAGTAATGGGATGTTAATCCTCAATCCATCGGAGGAAACATACAGCATCGCAAAAATATCTAGCAGGAGCAATACAATAAATGTAAGCCCCCTAATAAATAGTCCTAAAAAAAGATGTCCCATTCCAGGTATCAGTGCTGCCATGATAATGGCAATTACTTTGCGAAATTTAGCGTATTGCAGACGTTCCCGCTGTTTCTGTCCATGTGGCTGTTCAGCCTGTCCGGGCTCTCCCGACGGTAACGGTTGTTCCGAGTTCATGCCATCCTCCCCTTTGAATTCCATACGTAGCTCCGCTGTAAAATACTTTGATGGTTACATAGTACCCCAATCAGATTTGATAGTAACTGTAAAAAAAAGGGTTGTGATCACTCAACGGAGACGGCAGCTATATCTTCCCATTGTCGTAAATCAGCTGCAATACGCACCGGATTAAAGTCATGTCGGGCCAGCACCTCCAGGGAAACCTCCATACTCTGACGATCCGGGTGCAATTCATGAAATGGAACATTTTCATGTTCTTTAATCATGATTTTACGTATTTCCACTTTTTCCTGCTCTAAATAAGTCGAAATTTGATCGAGCAATCCGTGAGAGGACAATCCGTACAGTGTAATAAGATGAGGCTTGCGTCCACGCATATACCGAAGTTCTAATTTGTTGAACACCCATAAATTTAAAAATACGAGCACAGTTGCCGCTATAGAGGGTAAATAGAAGCCTGCTCCGACCCCAAGGCCAATGGCAGCTACGACCCAAATGGAAGCCGCCGTTGTGAGTCCAGTAATGGATTTACCTGTGAACATAATCGTACCTGCGCCCAAAAAGCCTACGCCAGTAATCACCGCCGTAGCCAAACGAGCTGGATCTATACGCACATTAGCTTCTTTAATAAAATCAGCAAAGCCGTAAATGGAGAGTAGCATAATCAGCGCCGATCCAAGACTGACCATAATGTGAGTCCGCAAACCAGCAGCATGATTGGAACGTTCTCGCTCAAAGCCAATGAATCCACCGAGAAGCATGGACAGTAATAGCCGTAAAATGATATGTGAATCATCTATAATCCACGGATTATTCATTCGAGTCTCTCCTCCCGGTTATGTCGTGCTTCCCTGTCCGGGCACGCGGTTTGTGAGTATTATTCCACGTTATGCAAATGGTAGGTGGTTAATTCCACGCCTGGGGCCACTTCTGCCGCGGAAACGGAGCGAAAACCATGTTTTCGATAAAGCGTCACCGCAGGAGTGTTTAAAGTTCCAGTGGTGACGATAAACAGGGGGACATTTCGATATTCATTCAAAACATGCTTCATTAAGGAGTCCGCAATCCCTTTGCGAAAATGATCTGGATGAACCATCATACGTGTAAGGGTAAGCGAACCAGATGACTCAGACTGCACAGCTAGTGCTCCTAGCAGTTCATCATCCTCCAGCCACCCATAAAAAGACTCCCCGCAGCTTCTCAGCGTCTCCAATGTATCCATCAGTGGAGGAATCTCATCAAATCCAATCAGTTCAGCTTCCAGTCTATAAGCGACATGCTGAAGACGCCATATCTGACTGACAATATTATCATCTTCCAATGAACATAGGGTAACCATGCTGTTTGCCCTCCTAAGGAAACTCATCATATGTCATCACGCTTCTAATACGTGTTTGATGCCCCATTCGTGTCTTTGCACCTATGCAAAAGGGGCCTGTCCCTAAAAGACAAGCCCCTGTCATAACTATGCCATTAACGGTTCAACACTTCTGTCAGCAACTTATTAGCGAGGCCAGGGTTAGCTTTGCCCTTGCTCTCCTTCATCACTTGACCGACCAAGAAGCCGATGGCCTTTTGCTTGCCAGCTTTGTAATCCTCGACCGATTGCGGGTTGGCTGCTACAACTTGTTCGACAATTGTCAGAATTGCACCTTCATCACTGATTTGTACAAGCCCTTTTTCTTCAACAATTTGCTGTGGCAGTTTATCACTTTCCAGCATTTCCTTGAAGACCGTTTTGGCAATTTTACTATTGATCGTACCCTTCTCCAGTAGTCCGATCATTTCACCCAAGCCCCGACCTGTCAATTTAACCTGCGACAATTCTACATTAGCACTGTTCAAATAGCCGAGTAAATCCCCCATAATCCAGTTGGATACGGCTTTGGCATCCTTGGTGTACTGAAGACTATCCTCGAACAAATCAGCCAATGGCTTGGAGGACGTAATTACCTGTGCATCATACTCAGGTAATCCATATTCCGAAGTGTAACGTGCTTTACGCTGGTCGGGTAATTCAGGAATCGAAGCACGGATACGCTCTTTCCACTCCTCATCAATATGCAGTGTAACGAGATCCGGGTCCGGGAAATAACGATAGTCGTGCGCCTGTTCCTTACCACGCATGGACAGTGTTTTACCCTGTGCCTCATCCCAGCGACGTGTTTCCTGTACGATCGTTCCACCTTCGTCCAGCGTCTGTTCTTGCCGGAACTGCTCATATTCCAGTCCGCGCTGTACGCCACGGAAGGAGTTCATGTTTTTCAGTTCCGCTTTGGTTCCCAGCTCTTTTTGTCCATGCGGACGAAGACTGATATTCGCATCGCAACGAAGCGAGCCTTCCTCCATCTTCACATCGGATACGTCACAATACTGCATAATGGCACGTATTTTTTCCAGATAAGCCTTGGCTTCTTCCGGCGAAGATATATCCGGCTCCGAAACGATTTCAACCAACGGTGTGCCGACCCGGTTAAAATCAACCAAAGACGCATAGCCACCATCAACGTGGGTTAATTTCCCCGCGTCCTCTTCCAGATGCAACCGGGTAATGCCGATACGCTTGGTTTCACCGTTCACTTCAATATCAATCCAGCCATGCTCACCGATCGGTTGGTCATATTGCGAAATTTGGTAAGCCTTCGGTGAATCGGGGTAGAAATAGTTTTTGCGGTCAAATTTGCTGACATCAGCGATGGTGCAATTGAGCGCCATTGCCGCTTTCATCGCATAATCAACGGCTTGACGGTTCAATACCGGCAATACCCCCGGATGTCCTAGACAGACCGGACACGTATGAGAGTTTGGCGGTGCTCCGAAGGATGTCGAGCATCCACAAAATATTTTGGACTTCGTATGCAATTCCACATGGACTTCAAGTCCAATGACCGTCTCATACTTAGATGTAGTTGTAGACATGAATAGGTTCCCTCCTTTTTGGCAAATTACAGCTGCGGACGCTGCTTGTGAAATTCAGTATTTTGTTCGAATGCATGCGCTACGCGCAGTACAGAAGACTCGTCAAAGGCTTTCCCGATAATTTGTAGTCCGACTGGCATTCCATCTGCAAGACCACAAGGAATACTGATCGCCGGCACGCCAGCTAAACTCACCGGAATCGTCAAAATATCGTTCAAATACATTGTCAATGGGTCGTCTACTTGGGAACCGATTTTGAACGCGGTAGTCGGTGCAGTAGGCCCGATAATCACATCATATTGTTCAAATATACGATCAAAATCCTGTTTGATCAGTGTGCGCACTTTTTGAGCTTTCAAATAATAAGCATCGTAGTACCCGGAGCTGAGTGCATAGGTACCGAGCATAATCCGACGCTTCACCTCAGGACCAAACCCTTGCGTACGGGACTGATGGTACAGATCGAGCAGATTATCCGGATTGTCAGCGCGTACACCATAGCGCACGCCGTCAAAGCGGGCCAGATTGGACGATGCTTCAGATGAAGCCAGTAGGTAGTACGTCGCAACTGCATATTCCGTGTGCGGAAGAGATACCTCTTCCCATACAGCGCCCAATCCTTCCAGTGTTTTCAGTGCATCAAGCACCTTTTCCTTGACCTGTGGATCTACGCCTTCACCAAGATACTCTTTAGGCACAGCGATACGAAGTCCCTTCACATCTCCGGTTAAAGCGTTCAAATAATCAGGAATGTCTACCTTCGCAGAAGTGGAGTCCTTCTGGTCATAACCTGCAATGGCTTGCAGGACATAGGCTGAATCCTGAACATTTTTTGTAATCGGACCGATTTGGTCTAAAGACGAAGCAAAAGCCACCAGTCCAAAACGGGATACCAGACCATAGGTTGGTTTTAAGCCAACTACGCCGCAATAAGAAGCGGGCTGGCGAATGGAGCCACCTGTATCGGAACCGAGCGTGAAATAAGCTTCACCTGCCGCAACAGCTGCAGCCGAGCCGCCACTGGAACCGCCGGGAACACGTTCTAAATCCCAAGGATTACGTGCAGGGAAAAAGCTGGAGTTCTCGTTCGAACCACCCATGGCGAATTCGTCCATGTTCATTTTACCCAGTGTCACCGTTTGCGCTGCGCGTAACTTACCGACAACTGTGGCATCGTAAACAGGATCAAAATTTTTCAAAAACTGACTGCCACATGTTGTGCGCAGCCCTTCCGTCACGATATTATCCTTAATACCGACCGGCAGACCAAACAACAACCCTCGTTCCTCTCCCGAAACCAGCTGATCATCCAGCTGACGTGCGGATGCCCGAGCCCGTTCCTCGTCGACAGTAATATAGGCCCTGATCTTCTCTTCCCGCGCATCAATTGTCTCCAGAGCGTGCCCCACTAGATCACTCACGGAAATTTCCTTTTGATGCAGCTTGTTATGTATTTCCGGCAATGTGTTATTAAACAAGCTCAATTTGCATCCTCCTTTCAAATGTGAAATCTATTCCAGAACAGCAGGAACTTTAAACTGTCCATCTTCTTCTTCAGGTGCATTACGCATCACTTGCTCATGCGTCAAACTTTCGCGAACTTCGTCGTCTCGCATGACATTGCTGACGTGCAGCACATGAGTGGTCGGTTTTACCTGCTCCGTATCCAGCTCATTCAGCTTCTCCGCATAATGGAGAATGGCGTTTAATTGCCCTGTCATGGTTTCTTCCTCAGTCTCGGTCAAATTCAATCGGGACAGCCTGGCTACGTGACGGACATCTTCCTTGGAAATGTTCATTCTAAACCCTCCTCATGTATATATAAAAATCCAATAAGCGACTGGAATCGGATTTTGCAAAATCCTGGTATCAAAAATGTTACACCGAACTTTGAAATAACGTTTTTAATTATAGGATAGAACCCTATACAATTCAATCTTTGACGCGGTACAGAAGCAGACTGTACATCAATGAGGTAAATGTTACTAAAAGAATATAAAAAAAGCACCTCTCGGTGCTCTTTCAAGAAAACTATAGCAGCTGAAATCGTGCCCATTATATATTGTTAAAAAGAGTCGGCAACAGCCGGTCCTATATCCAAGCACGCAAATTAACTTGTTTAATAAAATCAGCCTGTGACAACAATTCTGCCGCGGTTTCTTCTTCCTCAGTCTCTACTGAATCATGACCACCGTTCATCACATGTCTGAACAGCTTCTCATTATGAGTAGCAAGGGCGTAATCTATCAGCGCTTCACGCTCAATCCGCTCGGCTTCCAGCTTGAGAATACTTTCTTCCAGCTCAATGTCCCCGGATGGTACGAAAAAATTGCGATTCACCTTCGGTACGCGAATGACATAGTCAAAAGCATTGTCCGCATTACGGTCGTAAGCAATGATATAACCATGTTCGCCCACAGGAAGATTCTGCTCAAAAGCATCCGCGACGATCATAATTCTAGCTCCTAAATGATGCATCGTTAGCCCCCCCGTTTGTCTGAACTTATCTGCTAAGTCTACTAAAAAAAAGGTAGCTTGTCTATATCATCTATGTATCTTCATAATCGACCGTCTCCACGTCCAAATCTATGCTCATTAAGCCGTATATGCCAGTTTTGCGTAGGGGTTCCGCCCTGCCGTTTCACCTTTTTCCAAGTTATGATCTTCGGTTCGGAACCTACCACAACATCTTCAATATCTACTATTTTGGGAAGACGGAAACTACCTTCTTTCTCACGGTGTACCTCATATATATGTTTTCTTTTCATTCTTGCTCCCCCTTGTGATCTGACGGCTTCATGCCTCTTTATCCTCTTAATGGGCAAAAAAAGAACGCAAACCGGGATTCATCCACAGCTTGCGTGCTTCGCGAGTTTAGTATGTAACTTCAATAAATTTATGTTAACAAAAATAAAAACCTTTGTCTATACATAATTTATATTTTGTTGTCGAATTGAGGCAAAACCTGTCACTTCTTTGATTTTGCCTCAATTAATTAACGTTTATCAAATTTACCGGATATACGGATTGTTGGCTTTCTCATAACCAATGGATGTTTTGGGTCCGTGACCACAATAGACCGTAACGTCATCTCCAAGCGGAAACAATTTATTCTGAATGGAATCGTACAAATCCCGTTCCCGCCCCCCCGGCAGGTCGGTACGTCCGACACCCTGACGGAATAGCACATCCCCGGAGAAAAGATCTTTGCCACACAAGAAGCTAACACTTCCGGGTGAATGCCCCGGTGTATGGAACACCTTGAACGTGTGCCCGATTAGATTTAATTGCTGACCTTCCGCCAAATCATATTCGGCAGGTCCTGTCGAGATCGGTGGAGAAGCCTCTGGCCACATCAGGGAGCCATTCAGCTTAGGAGATGTGAGCCAGTCTTGCTCCAAGGCGTGCAGATACACCGGGCATCCTTTCGCATTGCGAATCTCCTCCACTCCTCCAATATGGTCAAAATGGGCATGGGTCAGCAGGATAGCTTCAATGGTCAGGGATTCAATCGCTCTCAGCAAAGGTCCCGGATTCATTCCTGGATCAATAATAACGGCGCGCTGTGGATCATCCCCTTGAAGCAAATAAGCATTCGTTTGAAGTGGACCCAGATTAAAGCTGCGAATGGATAAGGTCATAAGTTAAAATCCCGAGATCAGCTCGCGTAATTCCTGAACAATCACAGGATGAACCTCGGTTCCCTCCCCATATTTTGCAGCCATTTCTTTGCGAGCAACTGCGATTTTTTCTTGATAGTCATCGGCTTCCCGATCTGGATTTTCACGTTTGAATTCGATCATAATTTGTTGGACATGTGCAGGACGTGGTCCCCAGTGACCCAGTACGTGGCCCCCAGTATCCGCAAAAATCACAATCGGCACAGCACGTCCGCCCATCGTCAGGAAGTCGTCCATCAGCGCCTGATGATTTTCCAGAATCAATACTTCGGTTGGGATACCGCTATTCTCCAGCGCACGGAACACAACTGGCACATTGCGTACTACATCCCCACACCAGTCGGCAGCCAATATAAGCACACGCAGATCATCACGATGGTTCAGGCTTTCAAAAAACTCCCGATCCTCTTCGCGGCTCCACACAAACTGATCGTATCCGGAGCGGAAGGCTTCTTTGTTCTTTTCCATGCCCTCCATAAATTGTTCAGGACTCAAGCCCTTGCCGAAATATTGCGATACGTTAGTACGACTCATGTTATACACTTCCTTTTTTGTTTTTGGCTACAATCCATTTGATTACAAAATAAATGATCAAGAGTGCAAGTGCAACCAGCAAAATGGGCTTGATGTAAGGTGCCGCTACTTCGTCAATTTGCTCCCACTTGTCTCCCAGTACCATACCTAAATATATAAACAAAACAGACCAAGGTATAATCGCCAGCGTCGTCAAAATAATAAAGCGCCATACGTTCATTCGAGCCAACCCGGCAGGGATTGAGATCGCGTGACGAACAACAGGGATAAAGCGAGCTGTGAAAATGACTCCTGTGCCGTATTTATTAAACCAGGCTTCAGCGTGGTCGACATGGCTTTTTTTGATGAGTATGTATTTCCCATACTTATCTAATACAGGTCTGCCGCCATAGCGTCCAATCCAGTAAATGAACAGTTGGGCCAGCACCCCGCCAATCGTTCCGAACACGACTGCGCCAAAAAAATTAATATGACCTGAGGACACTAAAAAACCGCCGTAAGCGAGGACAATTTCACTTGGAATGACCTCCACCATCAAGCCTAGCATAATACCAAAATACCCAAGACTACGAATGATCTCAAACAAATAATTAATGATACTAGATATATGGTCCATTTCTTCTTCCCACTCCCTGCCTGTTTCTCTATTTTCATTAGTGTATCACAGCGGCAGAACACGCCGCCACTTCGCTCAATTAGGGCGGTCAGTGACCCCAACTCCTCTGCCCGCATAAGTTGAGAGAGAGAGGAGGGGGTACAATATGCCTCCCGGCAAATTCCCCAAACATGACAATTCACAATCCCGTTTGCCCACGGCTCGCGGGATCCGCCGCGCATGCTGCAAAGAGCTGTACCGAACCTGCAAACGTCTGCCTGTTCACATTGCTCCTGATCTGGTCAAGCAGGGCGAGGAGCTATACTGCCGCAAGGTCGTCGGACACCTCATCTGGATTGCGGAAAACCATAGCAATCGCAAACTACTGTGCGACTGGTGGGACGAAGATGTCAGCGAGGAGCTCGCGGCATTGTGGAAGGTGGATCGCGATGTCTTGTGCACCGCTTTTAGAAGTGCCTATGGCGGGTAGCGGTTTGCGTACAGCAACCATGAACTGTAATCTACAAAAAAGTGGAGCCACCCCGCAGTGGCTCCACTTTCACTATATTCTTAGCTGTGTGTCTGCTTCTGCCCCGCTCCTTCGGGAAGCAAATCCGCACAAGCACGTTCCAAATAAGGATCAGCATGTATAAAATCCCGAAATGCTGTGTACTCACGCCACAGAACGGATCGTTCTCCCGCTTGGCCTTTGACAGCACGAATCAGAATATTTTTAGGTGTGTGCTCCATGTCGATAAATTCCAAGAGCTGTGTCCGATACCCCATCATATCCAGCAGCTTGGCCCGGATTCCATCCGTTGCCAGTGCAGAAAAACGCTCCTTTAAAATGCCATGGGAGAGCAAAGGCTCCAAGACCGGGTTTTCCAGTTGGCTAAACAGCTCATGCTGGCAGCACGGAACTGATAAAATGACAGACGCTCCCCAGCGGACAGCCTTTTCCAGCGCTGCATCTGTTGCTGTATCGCATGCATGCAAGGTAACGACCATATCCACCTGCTCCAATTCATTGTAGTCTGCGATATCTCCGACCAGAAACTCCAACTGTCGATATTGCAGCTTTTGCGCCAGAACATTACAGGTTTCAATAACATCTGCCTTTAAGTCCAAACCGACAATCTGCAAAGGTCGTTTTTGCTGTACCGCCAAATAGTGATACACGGCAAAGGTCAAATAAGACTTGCCACAGCCAAAATCCACAATCGTCAATGGACGGCCTACCGGAAGGCTGGGTAATACATCCTGCACCATTTCGAGAAAACGGTTGATTTGACGGAATTTATCGTATTTGCGGGCCAGTACCTTACCGTCCTCATTCATAATCCCCAGCTCAATCAGAAAAGGAATACGTTCTCCTTCCTCAAGCACATATTGCTTTTTGCGATTATGAGACAGATCGGCTTTACTTTTGCTCGGTGACTTTGTCAGAATGGATACTTTATATTTTTTACTGATCAGCACCTGATAGTCTGCATCCTTGGCACATAGAAGTCCTTGGCGGAATGTGTCCTCAAACAAGGCAGTCATGCGCTCATTAGCTTCGTCAGGGGTCAGATTTTCATGAATGACTTTGTTGCTGTAATGAAAGGCAAACTGGTAATGCAGTTTGTTTTTCAATTCCACAGGTTTGATTTGCACTTTAGTAAAAGAAGCATCCTCACGCTTGCGCAGCTGACTCAGCGTTGCTGTTATGAGGGAGCCTCCCGTGGTCAATTGGTATACAAGTTCGCGCAGTGAATCCAAAAGGTACATCTCACTTTCTTTCATGTAATTGGGTGATCTCGGACAAACCCTCGATGATTTCCCGGCGTGAAATTCCACCCCGCTCTAGCTCTGCATCGGTCTTATCCAGTAACTGACTGTAAAATGCCTCTGCTTCCGATCCCAGCTCTGGCTGCTCCCATGCCAATCCAAACCAGACATCGGCGGCCTGGTCCAGTCTGTTTTCCCGCTCATAATGAACAGCCAGTAGCTTGCTGGTTTCAGGAGAAAGCTCATATTCATGAACCAGTTGTACGATACACGCTATTCGTTCAGGCAGGACCTGTAGATCACGATTCGCGCCATTCAGATCGCTGTACAAATATAAATGAAGAGATTTCATTAAAATTCGTATGCCCTCGTCTATTCTGCTGGTCTCCATGTATATAACAGCTTCTTCTTCCAGAATGCGAGCCACTTGCTGAAGCTCATCCGCTTCCATCCCAGGGCCCATTCGGAAAAGCTCAATAATTTGTTCTGGCGGCAATCGTCTGAGCAAATCTGAACGAAGGCGAAACTGCTTGTTGAGTAGGTCATCTAGCTGTTTTAGCGCTTCGACGTGTTTATTTTCACGCCTCAGACCGAGCACTGATGCTACTGCTGATGTCAATTCTTCCATCATACTAAGCAAATAATCTTTTCTAAGCAAGCCGTTCCCTTCCTTTCATCCTGATGCCTAGAGAACCAGCAACCCTGTCCCTTCTGATTGTAAGACATCCTTGTCTAAAAGCCAAATGCCGCCATCATGGCGTAATCCTATTTAGTACAATTACAAATCATTTATAGCATCAATGATCCGGCACTCAGAAAATCACGTATGACACGTAACATTTGGGTAGCACAATGTTTTGTAGCCGGTCATGTAATCAACTTCAAATACAAGTATTCGAAAATTTGATATTGATTCTCCGTTAGCCTCATGTTATTTTTGTTTCATAAGAAACAAAAATAATCGTTGTAATGCATTAAATCACAAAATAAAATATAATATTTATTTTCGCAAGAAACAAAATTGTGCATTAATTACAGGAAGGATGTTGAAGTATGGGAAAACAATTTAGTTCGATACTACCGGAATATAAGGAGTTCATACAGCGACAACATATTTTCTTTGTAGGATCAGCACCTGTATCTGAGACGGGGCATGTGAATATTTCCCCCAAGGGATATAATTCTTTTCGTATATTGTCAGATCATAAGGTAGCCTATCTCGACTTGTCGGGAAGTGGCAACGAGACAAGCGCACACATTATAGAGAACGGACGGGTAACCATCATGTTCTGTGCATTTGAAGGCGAGCCCTGTGTATTAAGGCTCTTTGGTACTGGCACAGTCGTGCTGCCCAACACAAAGCGTTGGAATGAGCTGTATCCTCTCTTCAATCCACTGCCTGGAGCAAGACAAATCATTGTTGTAGATGTTCATATGGTGCAACATTCATGTGGTTTTGCAGTTCCCTTCATGACTTACACGAGCGAACGGGAAAAGCTGAAGGACGTAGCGATTCAGATGGGCGAAGAAGCACTTAAAAAGTATGCATACGAAAAAAATTTAGAAAGTATTGACGGTTTGCCGACAGCGTTTGCCTTGAACAAAAACAATATGACTTAGGCATTTTACACATCAACCGATATGAAGCAACAAGTCAGCAAAAAACCGGATCTCTTCTGTTACCACATCAGAAGGTTCCGGTTTTTAGACTTACCCTACTCTACTTTTTCAAGTTCTGGTCCAAAAATGACAAGATGGCATTCGCTAATAACTGTGGTGCTTCGAACAAGCTCATATGTCCAGACTGCGGTAGGGTAACCTGAGTTACTCCGGCCCGATCTGTTGTAAACGTCCGGGCTGGAGGAACCGCCTGATCCTGCTCCCCTGCTACTAAAAGAGCTGGCAATGCAGAAGCCGACAGCACATCCCGACGGTCCGGGCGCTCGCGCATAGCCAGTGATGCTCCTACGGCTCCTTGTGGAGGTGTTTTGTAACCAATTTCTTTGACTTTGAGTAGTTGGTTTGGCATCGACTCCACATGTTCAGGAGCAAACAACCCCGGTACGAGTCCATCTACAAAGGTTGTAATTCCTTCCGTTTGAATGGTGGATACAGCCTTGTTCCGCTTTTCTTTACCTTCGTCCGTATCTGCATAAGCCGTCGAATGAATCAATCCAAAGGCCGTAAGACGCTCTGCATGTCTCTGGGCCGCGGAAAGGGCCAAGTAGCCTCCTAGGGAGTGACCAAACCATGCAGTCTGAGGAATGTCCAATTGTTCCTGAAGTTTAAGCACATCGTCTGCCATTTGATCAATCGTATAGGCTCCGAGTGGAGCATCGCTGCGTCCGTGTCCACGCAAGTCTGGAACAATACAACGATAGCTTGGGGATAGCAAGGGAACAACCTCATCCCAATAGGAGGAGCTTCCGCAAAATCCGTGCAACAGAATGATCGGATCTCCTTTTCCTTGTTCGGCATAGCAGATCGTCGTTCCTTCGCATAATACCTTTTCCATGTGGAACCCTTCCTTCTCTGTATATAATCTATTGGTTCTGAATATATTAGTGAGTAGAACATGCTGATGTATATTATTAAGCAGACCATCAATATCTGAAACGGTAGCCCGCTGGAAAATCTTGCGAAGCTGTTTTTAATCCAAATTCACAAGCCGCTGCATCTGCAATATATGCAGCCATCGTCATGACCAGGTGAAGCGATGTCATCTGGAGTGTCCAGTACGGTTTGGGACTGCGCTCATTCACAATCGCTGCCACGCTATAATGCCCGACGGACGGCAGAGACAGCCCGACCGATCGCGCAGGGGTTAGCGGTTCACGGGCAACAAGGAACATTCCCGTTGAGCCATGCTGTCCAAGACAAGCATCGATGGCGATCACATGATGATCTTGGGGAATACGCTCCAAGTATGAAACCAGATGATCCGCATCACAAGGCTCCGTCATGGTGCCAATCACATGCGGAAAGCCTTGCTCCTTGAGCATGGTGCCTACCAGTGGCCCGAGTGAGTCACCCGACGAGCGATCTGTACCGATACATACAAAAGTCAACTTATCTATAGCGTGCTGATGTTGAATTTCTCGGAAAAACGGTGCGAGTCCGTCGCGATCTGTTTTCTCTACATTAGATTCTACGGGCGAGCGACCAGATGTGGAAGCTCGATTATACAAAGACAACTTTGTCCATCCTCCTTCATTCAGTTGTATATCGGTAATCTGGCTATCAGTACATTCTACAACAAAAACATGATACAATACAGGCAACTTCCCCTGTTATGAAAGGATGGAACATTAACGATGGATTTGTCTGTACCGTCTCATGCCAACATTGAGTATATGATTGAGGGCATTAAAACCAAGCTTCGTATGGCGAGTGGTGCTGCTATGCAGGCTTCCGCTTTCTCGCTAGAGCAATACGAGGACATCCATGATGTCTACGATATGGTAATCAGCAAGCCTAACCTCAGCATTTCAGAGGTTGAAGCCATTGTCTCCGAACTGGGTAGATTGCGTAAGTCCTCGTAAATCAGCTTGTAGGACAGACAGCTTGGCTATTTTAAGTTTGTCACCACAAATAAAGCTCGTATCTCCGGTCGTCTTAACAGACGCGCAAGGGATACGAGCTTTATTTTTTTGATGCATATACGTATTTTCATCCACTTCTTTCTTTACGCATGGATGCTTCAAGGCAAATCTACTAATACCAGTTCAGATACTTCCTCATTCCCTGTAGCTAGTATCTTTAATGTACAGTTATTCTGAATTCGCGCGGCATCGCCAGGTTTTAACTGAAATTCCCCATCCTGACACGTAACTTCGACATGACCGCTAATGATATAAATGTGAGTGCGGCGCTCTTCTTGCTGAGGATATTCAAGCTGCTGTCCCTTTTCCAATCTGCTCAGATACAGATTTATATCCTGTGCAATCGACAGCGCTCCCTCCACCTCTGAACCAGACACTACGGGCTGAAGTCGATTTAGGCGTTCACTGTGCTTGAATCTTTGTACCTGATAAGAAGGCTGAAGACCAGGACTCTCGGGTAGAAACCACATTTGCAAAAAACGAACCGGTTTTTCATCCCCAGGATTTCGCTCCTCATGTTCAATCCCAGTGCCTGCACTCATAACCTGAATCGAGCCGCTTTTCAGATCCTGTTCGTGGCCCAAGCTGTCGCTATGATGCAAAAGGCCTTCAATTACATAGGTGACGATTTCCAAATCATGATGCGGATGTCTTTTGAACCCTTGCTGCGGTTTAAGCTCATTATCATTATGGGCTAGCATACATCCAAAATGGGCATTGCTCGGATCTTCATAATCTGCAAACGAAAAGCTAAATTCACTATGAATCCATCCCTTATTTGAGGTATGTCTCTCTGCTGATGTCACTATTTTAATCATCCTTAACACCTCCATGGATTCCAGTTCCGTAAAGCAGCCCTTACTTCGTGATTCCTAATCCACTTCCGGCCCTGGCATTGACAAACGCTGTAATACGATCCCTTTACCCCGCACTTATATGCGTCAATCAGCCTATTGTCTCTGTCAGGTTTTGCTCTCCCGTTCATTATTCGTTAAGTTATATAGTACACAAAATGAATCTATCACAGCCATAAGGAGGCGATTTACTACATATGCTATCCCAAGAACCTCAACGATTCCGATTCTTACCAAGCTATTTGCGTCGCAGTCTATCCGCATCTATGATCATGATCGCTGTCTTACTTCTCATTGCCTATTCAGTAAGATGGATTGGCACAGCTCCTTTTCTATATTGGGATGAGCGCATTCAAGATATTGTTTTTCCGAACACGGCTGCTGCTCATTACCGACTGCTTCCCGTCGCTATATTCATTACATCGTTAGGCTCATTCCGCATATCATTACTGATAGCAATCGGTACCGCAATCTTGTGCTGGGTCTATCTCCGCTCAAAAGCGTATTCCTTTGCCATCCTAAGCAGCTTTACGGCGATGTGGGTGCTAAATACGATCATAAAAGAATTTTTACAACGGGAACGCCCGTCTCTTCAACATTTGGTTGAAGCAGGAGGTTACAGTTTTCCCAGCGGTCATGCGATGATTTCCATGGGATTTTACGGAATGATATTTGCCATTTGGGCTATAGAACGAAAGGTTCATAAGCGTACATTCTTCCTTCCGTGTGTTCTTGGTGCATTGCTCATTCTCTTGATTGGCCTCAGCCGTGTATATTTAGGAGTTCATTTTCCTACCGACATTGTAGGTGGCTATATTGCAGGTATGATCTGGCTGATATTTACCGTTCCCGTGGTCTATTGGCGAGCGCGTCTGTGGGGTTCCTAACCTTCCTCTCTCCCCCGCCCATAAAGCGCTCTAAGATGGTTTTTTGTTTCACTCAGGGTTACAACGTTTATATACGAAGTAAGCAAGGCGAAGAAATAACGAAAGCTCAGCATTCATCAAAAACATTATCGTTGTGTGAACTCAGGATAAAGGAGGCGATCCTTGTGTGGGGAATTGTCCTAAGTATTGTAATGGCTATTATTATCGGATTGATTGGCGATGCACTGGCTGGTCATGAAATGCCTGGCGGCATTGCGGGCTCTATGATTGCTGGCTTTGTAGGAGCTTGGCTCGGTGCCATGATTCTAGGAGACTGGGGTCCAGTCATCGGAGATTTTGCAGTCATTCCAGCCATACTTGGAACCGCATTGTTCGTGTTCTTGCTCGGACTTGTGTCCAAGCTATTAAGAAGGGCTACCTAACATTTATATATATTTTTTATTCTATAAAAGGAGTGATATATCATGAGTAACATTGACAATCAAAATATGGCAAGCACTTCAGGTTTTGCAAAGGGTTTATTCATTGGAGGTTTGATTGGTGCTGCGGCAGCCCTGCTATTCGCTCCAAAGCCAGGCCGCGATTTGCGTAGCGATCTGTCCGAAAAGATGACTGTTGTCTCCGATAAAACCAAGGATGTTGCATCCGTAGTCAGCAGTAAAGCGACGGATTTGGCCAAAACCGTTTCTACCAAAACAGCAGATGTAGCCAAAACGGTAGCCGAGAGCAAAGACAACATCGTATCCAGCGTAACTAAAGCCTCTGCGGATGTTGCTAATGAAGCGGCTAAAGCAGATAAAGAAGTTATGGATGCAACTGCTCAGGCAGCCAAGGACACTCAGAAGCAATTAAATGCAAATTCCTAATACGAATACATTCCGATTACAACCAAAATGAGCTCCAAACACTGAACAGCCAGCATGCAAGAAGCTGGCTGTTTTTAAATGATAGAAAGGCTGGGATGACAATGAACAAACCAAGCTCCTATGGAGATGATCTTGCTCGGAACAACAAGAGAACCTTTCACCCCCTACAGACACAAGATCAACCAGACAAGGTTTCATCCAAGCAGACCTCACCTACTCATGTTAAAAAGCATGATCATGAAAGAGATTTTGATGTGGATGAACATCCTTTTGAGCTACGCCATGAGGTCAAGCGGCTTAACAAACGTCTAGATCAAATCGCAGATACATTAGAAAAAGCAGAATTCAAAGATATTATAGAGAACTACTCCAGTACGAAAAGAAGAATTATTAGTAATCTGACGGCTGGGATTTCAAGGGGTCTTGGCCTTACACTGGGTACAGTGGTCGTACTCGCCTTACTCGCTTGGTTGCTTAGCTTCCTGGTGCAGTTAAATCTTCCAGTCATCGGAGATTTTATCGCCGAGTTGTTAGGATATATCAAAATGAGCCAAGGTACTAAGTGATTGTCTTCTATCTCATATAAAAACGATCCATCGAACCGGTAATGAGCTCCTAAAATGCCCCCGGTTGTGATGGATCGTTTTTTGAATGCACATTGTAACTGCCGTAAGTAGCCGCTACAATTTGTTACGCTTGTTTGTTTTTAATAAATCTCCTGTCCATCCCTTCATCATCAGCCAGCCGTACATCCCCGCCATACTTAACAGAGTAGCCATAATCACGAAGGTAAAACCCCAGCCTGTTTTGATCCAAGGCAGATTTTCAAAGTTCATGCCCCAGATAGCGCCCACTACAGTGGCCGGCGTAAATACAGCGGTCACGATCGTGAGTGTCTTCGTAATCTCATTGCCCCTAAATGCGGAAATGGCGTCATCAATGGAGATTAGTGTGTCGATTTCCTTCTCATAATGGCGGAATAGTCCCTCCATCCGAGTCACACGGTACAGTAACTGCTTAAAAAAGCGATTTTCCTCCAGCTTATCCAGATAGGCTTCGCGGGAAGCCGTGACCAGCTCTGAAAAAGGGATGAACATATTGCTCCAATACAACAGCTCGAAACGCGCATTCAATATAGAATCCATCAGCGTACGTGCGTTCCTTTTCTCCATGTCCTCTTCCAGTCTTCTCAGGTTGATCTCAAACTTATCCATTCCCGTATGAAAATAATGAAGCACAGCTCTCGCCAATACGAACATGCCATCAGCCGCATCCTCACACTGTTGCAGCATGGTTTGGCGTTCTGGGGTATGCATAATTTCGCGGGTATTTTGGTCCAAATTTAAGGTCACTAGCTTCTGGTTTAGAACTAGAAAATAAAACTTGTTGCAATTGCGCTGACTGTCGATCTCTTCTTGAACGGAGTAGATCAACGATCCGCACATCAACGGCTGATTGCCATCTGGAAAGCGTACAGAAATAAAGCTGGATGGAATGTCCTCTACCTTATCCAGCCACTCTGCGGCCTCTGGGAGCTTCTCCTTCAAGTGCTGTATGACCGAATCCTGCCAGTCCGCAGCACAGATGTCCCACCATTCCCATCCTCCACGAAAGGTAGAAATCTGTTCAAATGCTGTCATGGATTCCATCCTTTCTTTGTTTTTTCCGCTTTATAAAAAGGACACGCTTCCCTAATTGGAATAACGTGTCCTTACGATGGGACGTCAAATATTATAAGCCATGAATTCAGCGATCTTGTCATGAAATAGAGGAATTAGACATAATCTGCTTCAACTTTTCTGTTGCCCGCTTCTGAATACGGGAAACGCTCATCTGCGATACGCCCAACGTCTGCGCAATCGCACGTTGAGATTGACCATCCTGAAATGCCAGAAGAAGCACTTTCTGTTCCTGCTCTTTCAGTTGGCTTAAGGCCTGCTGAAGATCCATCCGTTTTTCCACCGTGTCAAAATCGTTAGCATCTGAGCTAATAAGCTCACCTAACGTAGCTGCACTCTCTTCCTGGGATAATGGCGAGTCCAGTGAAACATAGTGGTAGCATTCGCGACCTGCAAGCACCTCGATCGTTTCCTCAACGGTAAGGTCCAAATACTCCGCAATCTCGTTCACATTGGGTGAGCGTTCTAATTTGACGGTCAGCTCATCAATCGCATGTTGAACAAGCGCTCCCTTTTCCTTGATACGGCGAGGGACCTGTATGTACCAGGATTTATCGCGTAAATAATTCTTCATATGTCCCAGCATACTTTTCATAGCGTACGGCTCAAATGGGATACCCAAGCTGATATCGTATTGCTGGAGCAGACGTATCAAAGCCATCTGACCGGTCTGATATAAATCCTCGTATAAGTCCGGGCGGTTACGGGATATCTTCCCGGCAGCCATCTTGACCATAGGCTCATACTTGCGGATCAGCACGGTAGCAATTTCGTTATCTTTGGTTTGCTGGTACTCCCAGATTAGACCAACGGCTTCATCCATCGACTCCGGGGGAGTTACCTTTTCATTCATACTCTTTCCTCACTTCTGGTCAGACGCTTTACCAACACCACTTCCGTACCTTTTCCTGTCTCATTCAAGATTTGAACATCGTCCATAAGCGCCTGCATGAGATAAAAGCCTAATCCGCCGATTTGCGCATCATTTAACTCCTTGTCATGCAAGGATGCGATACGAGACGGGTCCTCCACACGTTCAAAGCTCTCCCCTTCATCTTTGACACGAATGGACAACGAAGCTTCGTCAAATTCGAATGTTACTTCCACGACTCCTCCCTCATGACCATATGCATAAAGGACAGAGTTATTACAGGCTTCCGATACAGCCACTTTCATGTCTTCGATATCCTCATAAGAGAATCCCATTTTAGCGGCAATACCATATAAATTTAATCTTACAATATCAACAAAGTCAGCTGTGGCCGGCAAATTAAGAACTACTTTTTGAATTTGAGCATTCATTTCTTTTTCTTTCCTTTCCTATTGGGAATTCTCCTGGGGGGCAAAGAATTTGGCAATACCGGTCATATCAAACAGTTTTTGAATCTGAGGCGGTACCTCTTGAACCGTAAACCGGGACTCCATCCCATGCCTTGCTTTTAAAATGGATAGCAAAATACCAATGCCTGTGCTGTCAATGTATTTAAGGTCTCTCAAGTTAACAATCAAATCCTGGCTGGATTCCCCCACTAAAGGCTCCATGACCAGACGGAAATCAGGTGCTACCGAAAGGTCTAATTCTCCACTCAGATACACGGTATTTACACCATCAGCTGTTTCTGTGATCGCATTGAACTTCTCATTTTTATTTGTATTCATAGGCCTACTCTCCCAAAAAAAGATTTCCCTACATACTAACCCAATATACGAGCGTTTGAATCACGTTATAACTTTTTATACACCTGTCAAATAACACCAGCTAAGCTTCATTGATTCGATCTTTACCTGGCTGCATTTGAAAATGGTCTGGAGAATGCCGGAGCAACGCCTGTTTTACACTGCTGATTTTAACGGGCTTACTAATGTAATCGTTCATTCCAGCTTCAATACATCGGGGCTGAATTCCCTCCATGACGTTAGCCGTCATAGCGATGATCGCAGGTTGAGATCTCCCCGCCAACTGTTCACGTACTCTACCCGTACACTCCAGGCCGTCCATTACAGGCATCTGCAAGTCCATAAAGATATAATCGTAATCCTGATTCGCAGTGACCATATCAAGCGCCTGTTGCCCATCTGCTGCCACGTCTGAAGCCAAACCAAGCTTATCCAGTATATTGACCATCAGCTTCTGGTTGATGGGATGGTCATCCACAACCAGTACAGGTCTACGGGTTTGGGGCTCCTGTTGTGGAATTTCCCAATCGTGGCTGGACTCCCCCTCCAGTTCATTTTCCTTGGCAAAGCCAAGCTTCATTGTAAAATGAAACGTCACACCCTGTTCTCCACTCGTATCCACACGGATATCTCCGCCCATCATATTCACTAAGGTTTTGCAAATAGCGAGTCCTAGACCTGTTCCACCATATTTGCGTGTCATTGAAGAATCCAGTTGGGAAAAAGGGTGAAATAGCCTTCCAACCTTGGCAGGATCAATACCAATCCCTGTATCTTTTACAGAAAACTCAACCGTAAGCCCATTGTCGCTACGCTCTTTAACCGATGCGAAGACATATACCCCGCCTTGGTCTGTAAATTTGACGGCATTGGACACCAAGTTAATCAGTACTTGACGCAATCTGCCCATATCTCCATATAACACGGGAGGCAACTGTTCATCGAGAAAATAAACCAGCTCCAAATTCTTGCGGTTCACCTCTACCGTAAACAGGCTGAAAACTTCCTTGATACAGGAAACCAAATCAAATGGATATTCCTCAACCTCCATCTTGCCTGACTCCAGCTTGGTAAAGTCCAGAATATCATTAATGACCGCGACCAGCGCGTCTGCACTGCGGCGGATGATATCGGCATATTCCTGTTGATCGTTTTGCAGCTCTGTCTCCATCAGCAGATCAATCATACCAATGACACCGTTCATAGGTGTGCGAATCTCATGGCTCATCATTGCCAAAAATTCGGTTTTGGCATTGGCAGCAATCTCTGCCGCCTCCTTGGCGGCAATCAGTTCGCTGTTCATCTTTTCCAGCTCCTGCGTCTTCTGATGAAGCAGCATGGACTGTGTTTTCAAGCGCTTGTTTGTCAGATACATTTGTACGAAGCCTTCAATTTTGGACTTGAGAATTTGAGGGATGAACGGCTTCACCATATAATCAATACCGCCCGCTGAGTATCCCGCAAACAAATGCTCCGCTTCCTTGCTGTTAGCTGAAATGAAGATAATCGGAATATCCTTCGTCTTCTCTCTGGCCTTGATTAGCTTTGCGGTCTCAATTCCATCCATACCCGGCATTTGCACATCGAGGACAACAAGTGCAAATTCGTCTTTTAATAGACATCGCAACGCTTCTTCCCCTGATGTGGCCTTTACCAGATTATATTGTTCACTCTCCAGCACTGCCTCAAGAGCGAGCAGGTTCTCAGGTCTGTCATCTACCAGCAATATATGAATCGGTTCATGAAGCCCCATGGAATCCTCCTAAGCATCTCTATTTAATCTTCCGGTATATTTTCTCTACCCGGTCCAGCGGCTCGTAGGAATCACTATAATCGGTGAAATGTATGGATTCCTTGGCCCCAAGCACCAACACACCAAAATGACTCAAGCTATCATAAAACAACCCATGTACATGGTTGCGAAGTTCATCGTTGAAGTAGATCATAACATTCCGGCAAAAAATCACATTGAACTCGTTAAAAGACCGGTCTGTCGCTAAATTGTGCTCAGCAAAAATAATATTTTTTCGTAAAAAGGGATGAAACATCACCGAATCATACTTGGCTGTATAATATTCAGAGAACGATTGTGTGCCCCCAGATTCCAAATAATTTTTGGTATACAGCTTCATTCGGTCGATCCCATATACGCCTTCTTTCGCTTGCTGTAAAGACAGGTTATTCATATCCGTCGCATAAATACGGGCCTTATCATATAAGCCTTCCTCATGCAGCAAGATTGCCATTGAATATACTTCCTCACCTGTGGAGCAACCTGCATGCCATATTCGGATATACGGATACGTTCGTAAAATAGGAATAATTTTTTGCCTGAAAATTAGAAACAGCTCCGGATCGCGAAACATCTCGGTCACCGGAATAGAAAGACTCTGTACCAGTCTATCGAAGGCACTGCGATCATGCAGCACCTTCTCCTGAAGTCCTGATATCGTACTTACATTCT
Organism: Paenibacillus sp. EKM211P; assembly: GCF_011066175.1. Taxonomy (NCBI): domain Bacteria; kingdom Bacillati; phylum Bacillota; class Bacilli; order Caryophanales; family Paenibacillaceae; genus Paenibacillus; species Paenibacillus sp. EKM211P. Next base: position 220,019 of record NZ_JAAMNS010000005.1, on the reverse strand, counting down.
CGGACTGCGCATGATAATAAATACGCCGCTTGATCGAAGGCAGAGCGTAATTACGAAAATCGTAGCCGTACAGCCGATGTATACCTTCCAGCAACAGCTCAATCTCAATCATTTCCCGCTCATTGTCATTCGATTTCACTTCATTAGCAGCATTATCCGCCATATCCTTCGATGTCATAATCTCTCTCCAATTCCTAAATAGGTTTTGCCTGCACCGCTCTCAATCATGTGTCGTTTTATATTACCCATTTTTTTGGGTTACGAATACAACCACACTCGCATTAATGATAAAAGCTGTTCGGTTTGAATCGGTTTTTTTACATAATCGGAAGCGCCTGCCTCAATACACTTGGAACGATCATCTTTCATCGCCTTGGCTGTCAGGGCAATAATAGGCAGCTTCTCGAATTGTGGCATTAACCGGATACGTCGCATCGCTTCATATCCATCCATTTCCGGCATCATCATATCCATCAGCACCAGATCAAAATCAGGTGTCTGTTCGAGCATTTCCAGTGCTTCCCTTCCATTTTCAGCAAAGGTAACCTCCATGCGATAGCTTTCCAGCACACTGGACAGAGCAAATACATTACGAATATCATCGTCTACCAACAATATTTTTTTGCCTTCAAACAGCTCTTCCTTGTTATAAAGCTTCTGCAAAATTTTACGTTTGTCCTCAGGAAGATTTGCCTCCACCCGATGCAAGAACAATGTAGTCTCATCCAAAAGTCGTTCCGGTGATTTGACATCCTTAATAATAATGGACTCTGCATATTTTCGAAGTTGTGTTTCTTCCTTACTATCCAGATCTTTGCCTGTATAAATAATGATCGGCAGATCGGTGAGCTGCTCATTTTCCCGAATGCGGTCCAGCAATTCAAAGCCTGTCATGTCACTCAACATCAGATCCAGTACCATGCAGTCATACCGCTGGGTGGCCAGCTCGTTTAGTGCTTCTTTACCTGTCGATACCGCCGTAATGGCCACATCATCATGGTCGATGAGCTCAATAATGGACTTGCGCTGATTATCGTCATCCTCAACCACAAGGAGGCGTTTTACCATTTGGTCCGTATACGACTTTATATGTGAAAATGCCTTATCCAGACTCTCCTTCGAGGAAGGCTTTTTGAGATAAGCAATTGCGCCCATCATCAAGCCCTGCTTCACATCATCTATGACTGAGATAACATGTACTGGAATATGGCGTGTCGACGAATTGCCTTTCAGCTCGCCCAAAATGGACCAGCCATCCATCACAGGTAACTGAATATCTAATATAATAGCGTCGGGCAAATAGGAATGAGCCATGTTCAGCCCATCGTCTCCTTTGAGAGCAATCAACGCCTTAAAGCCCCGACTACGGGCCATGTCGTACAAAATATTAGCAAAATTAATATCATCCTCAATAATCAGCAGCACTTTATCCTGCGGGGTAATCTCGTTTCGGTCGTCACCCGGATGTATGTCCTCCGCTCCGCTCTTCGCAGGTATCTGATACACAGGTAAGCGTTCAGCTGGCATAATCATTGGAAGATCTGCTTCCGCTGAAGCAGCGGCGCCTTCAAAAGCCGGAGGCACATCTGCACTGTTAAGCGCCTCTCTCGAATGAGAATCCATATTCTTTTCGGTAGGCGTTTGTTCCGGCAAATACAGTGTAAAGCAACTGCCCTGTCCCTGCTCGGATTCGACTGTAATGGCACCGCCCAACAATTTGGAAAGCTCACGGCTGATCGACAGCCCCAGCCCTGTTCCCCCGTATTTTCGGCTAGTCGTACCGTCTACCTGCTGGAAGGCTTCGAAGATCAGATCTGTCTTATCTGAAGCAATCCCGATGCCGGTATCACGCACAGATAGAGCCAGATAGGATTTTCGTGGATTTAGCATACCCGGAAGCTGCTCTCCATTTGCCCGAGATACCTTGAAACTTATAGAACCTTCCGTGGTGAACTTGAACGCATTGGACAGTAAGTTACGTAAAATTTGTTTGAGACGATAACCGTCACTTATAATAGCATCTGGCAAATTCTCTTCGATTTCGGTATGCAGTTGAAGCTCTCGTTTGGCTGCGACTGGAGCAAAATTCTGTTCTACAAACAGCTCCAGTTCCTTCAAATGGACCGTTTCATGGTTAATATCCATTTTTCCAGCATCCACTTTGGATAAATCCAGAATTTCATCAATCATTTTCAACAAATCCGCGCCCGACATATAAATGGTTTGTGCATATTCAACTTGTTTGGGCTTGAGATTGCCTTCCTTGTTCTCAGACAGCAGCTGAGAAAGAATAAGCAAGCTATTTAGCGGAGTACGCAATTCATGCGACATATTGGCCAAAAACTCGGATTTGTATTTGCTTGTGATCCCAAGCTGCATCGCCTGTTGCTCCAACTGGGCTCGTGCACGTTCGATCTCATCGTTCTTTTCTTCCACTTCTCGAACCTGTTCTTCCAGTGCTCTCGTTTTAGCAATCAGTTCAGTATTAAAATGCTCCAATTCTTCCTGTTGACGCTGTAATAATTCCTCGGAACGCTTAAGCTCCTCTGTTTGCTGCTCCAAATTCTCGTTAGAACGCTTGAGCTCTTCTTGCTGAGTTTGCAACTCTTCGGACTGGCATTGCAATTCCTCGGTAAGTGCTTGTGATTCGCGCAACAGTTGCTCAACCCGCATCCGTCCCTTGATATTGTTCAAAATGATTCCCAAACTCTCCACTAACTGAGCAAACAGCTTCGTTTCCAGATCACTGAAGCGGTCCAGTGACGCTATTTCCACGGCACCAATGCATTCATCATCGAACATAATAGGGAAAATCATAATTCCAACTGGCTTACTTTCTCCTAAGGCGGAGCCAATGGACAAGTATCCTTCAGGTGCCTCTGTGATCAAGATTGGCTTACGATCCAGAACACACTGTCCAAGCAAACCTTCGCCCACCTGGATAGCGTCTCTGATCGAGCCTTCGCCAGTCACCTTTGCATAGGAGCCGTATAACTTGAATCGATTGTCTTCTACCTCTTTTCCTTGCAGGTAGATGGCTCCATAGCTGCCCCCCAAAATGGGTGTAAACTCACTAATGAACATCTGAGCAACCTGCTCCAGTGAATTCACACCGCGAAACAGCTCAGTCAATCGAGCAGTATTGGCATTAAGCCAAGTTTGGTCCTTCTGCGTTTGAAGGACGGAATGCTCGAATTTCCTTTTTTCATCCAGGTCTCCAGCCAATTGTTGAAACACACGAGCAACCTCTCCGATTTCATCTTTGGAGGCCACACTCATCCGGCTGATAGCCCTGTACTTTCCCTTGCCAAAACCGTTCATCATGAGGTTAACGGTATTTAGACCTTTGGCAATGCTAGGAAGCACCCACAAAATAACCAGTAAGCCCATCATCAGACCGGCCGCCATCAGGATTGTGGTAATCTGCACAGATTCCTCATAAGCCTGATTGGCCTGCTTCATATCGTTATCAATTTCCCGGTCTTGGAAAACAGCTAGGGTATTAATGCTGTCCATTGCCTCCTCTTGAGCAGGCAGACCCGTGCTATTACGGAAAGCATTAGCTTCCTCAATACGATCTTGCTCCAATAAGGAAACGAGTCTCTCTTCATAGTTTAGATAATCTTTCCAGGCGACAGCCACCCGGTCAATCTGCTGTTGCTCTTCACTCGTACCGGAATCCGTTTGCAGACTAGCCAGCACTTTTGTTCCAGTAGCAGAAATATCATCCATCTCGCGCTTGGCCTCGCTGACAGAGGAGCCTGGATTCAAGATCAGATTGGCCATGACTTTAGCCATATCGTTCACCTGTCCGCGTATAGCCGTTGTTTTCCGGACCTTCACATATCGTTCTTGGTAAACCTGGTTCAGCTGTTCATTCAAGCTCCCCATCCGGTCATAGCTGATTAGCGTCAGCACAAGGAGGATCGCCATAAGCGATCCAAAGCCAATCAGCAGTTTATTTCTGATTTTCATGCAAGCTCTCTCCCTCTTTCAATGAAATCCAGATCAGGCACTTATCATCATCGCGATCCTGCGGCCCCTCGTTACGAAAAAACGCATCCAGCATCGCTTCTTCATTCCATTCCTCATACTTGCGCAGACAGGCAGTCAGATACTCCAATTGTTCCTCATATTCACCTTCTACCGTCTCCAGCAAGCCATCTGTATACAAAGCGATATGCCCAGTTCCTTCGTAATAAATCGTGTGCATCTCTGCATCAATTTTATCAAACAATCCGACCGGACTACACGCACGGTCTAATTTGGTTATGCTACCGTCCTGATTGAACAGCAAGCCGGGAGGATGCCCTGCATTTACATAGTCAATTCGCCGTGAACGAGTATCAATCACCATATAGATCGCCGTAAAATAATACTGTACCAGCTGCTTGCCCAGGTCCAGTTGATTAAAACGACGATTCAGCTCTTGTATGACCTTCTCCGGCTCCACATACGTGGTCACCGTATCCTTGAGTACAGACGCAATGAACATGCAAAACAAAGAAGAAGAAATGCCATGGCCCATCATATCGAGCAAAATGATGGCATATCTCCCTTCTCCTAGCGGATACCATGAATATAAATCTCCCGCCAGTTCAAAGGAAGGCTGGTACAGTGCATTTGCTTGCAACATAGGGTCCTGAATGGCAGGACTCAGCACCGCCTGCTGCACCATCGCAGCCAGTTTCAATTCATCCTGAATTCGCTGATCCCGGTCCTTATGCCAGTCCTTTTCCTGCTTGAGACGCAAGGCAGATCGAATACGAGCCATTAGCTCTACCTTGTTAATCGGCTTCGTGACATAATCGACGGCTCCCACATCCAAGGCTTCGGCCAATTTTTTAGAATCGCCTACAGCGGTAACCATAATTATCGGAATATCTTTTAAATGTTCATATTCCTGCACAATACTGCAAGCCTCAATGCCGTCCATTTCAGGCATCATCATATCCAGCAGCACCAAATCAATATCCGAAGGACGGGGGCGAAGACTAATGGTACGGTCGCCGATTCCCAAATGTTCCAGCATTTCTGCGGCCGAGCTGGCAGAGATCACATCGCGATAATTTTCTTTTTTTAGTATTTCACGAATAATAATGACATTCGTTGGATTATCATCAACAATTAGAATTCTCATTGCTCTCTCCTTATCTGTAACCCATGTATTATACTATACCTGCTTATGGGGCAACACCCTTGTTAATTAGAAATAGCGTTTCCGTAAGCAGGCATTCCAAAAACATAGATAAGGAATGAGGCTAAAACCCCATTCCTTATCTATGTTTTTGGAGGACCCGCGAAACACTTGGGCTGCGGCCAACATCCTCTTTTTCAAATCTAGTTTGCTTAATCCTATGATGAGCTGGAAAATCACGCTTTTTTCGCAATAACCAGCACTTTACCCTGATCCAATTCTTTTTCATAAAAATCTGCTTCCGTATCTGTAAAACCTAAGGAAGTGATTTTAGCACGAAGCTCATCGCCACGCGAACGGAACAAATTCGCTAAGGAGTCGAAAACGCCTTCTTCTTTAATCCCGATTTCCTTGGCAGCTACCGTATCGGCGATACGATCCGTCCGATCCTGATCATGAGCGAGCACGAACACATCCTCATAACGATAGCCCGTGTTACGCAACTCATTCACAGCTTCAACGGCTTGTACACCGTTCTCTACCACCTTGGCATAAGATTTATGATTGGTCTGATTCATGTTTCTCACGCTCCTTTAAGGATTGACTTCTCTGACTATTACACTTCATTCATCCATTTGAAACTTCCATATGATGTCACGCCTCGAAAAAATCGATTACCACTCCGTTTCATCAAAAAACTCAACATACTTTGGCTTGTCAGACGTCTTATCCGTAAATACTTTGATCGCCCGCTGCCCGCGCACATACACCTCTCCGTCTTCTGCCGTAAATTGCGAGCCGCCTAGCTCTTGATCCAGCGTTTTCCGTTGCAGTGGCAGCCACTTATCATTCACTTTGATTCGACCGGCAGCAGGATCTACATGCACATAGGAGACGACGTCCTCACGCATACCTACGGTGACATCCGGGTATTGATATTCTGTAGAAAGCAGCAGCTTATCCTTCTTAATTCGAAGTGGCTTGCCCAGTTTTTTCAATACATCCGCACGAGTATCATCCAGAGATATGCCATTTAAGGTATGAAAATCAGTTGGCACAGCATGTGGATCAGTTATCGTCTGAACAGCCCTTACCATATGCCCCGCTGTCTGCGGGGAGACGGTTTGCTGAACCGTATCCTGTCCGGAAAAGGGAGTGAGCAAACCAGCGGCTAGTAATAATGTCTTCATCATAATTCTCACCCTTTCAATGAATTTCCTATAGTTTACGGTTCAGCACTATACTACTGACGCATTTTCTGCCACACCCCAGCAGCGATGTCTACATAACCCAGCCAGTTCTTAGCCGGCTTGCCCGCAGGTTCCCCATAAGTGGCATTGTAGCTCTGAACCGTCCGCTCTGTTGCAGTCAAAGGTCTGTTCGATCCCGTTGACTTGATCGCCTTCTCCGTTCCGGAAGTGCTGCTCGCAGTGCTACGTGACTTCTGAAGGCGTGTCATTAACGCTGTTGAAGCCTGCTTGGCGGCCAGCGTCACTTCGCTGAGTACCTCCCCCAGGTTTTTAACCGACTCCATCACAGGTTCCACTTGCTTCAATTTATGATCAACGTCTGCGGTGATGTCATTTGCATGTCGAACCGTTTGTTTTACTTCATAACTTAGTTCATCGACTGTCTTTTGTACTTCCTGCAAGGTTTGAGTTACCTTATCTAGAGAACCTTGAGCTGCTTTCAATGTCTTAATAAGGTAAATAACGAGAACGGCAAATGCGATAGCAATAATAAAAATGCTGACCTGTGTTAACATAGCGTAACCTCTCTTTCGTCTTTCACGATGATGTTTATGATTACTGCATAGTTACCCTCTACATTCGGACACGAAACAACGTCCAGACTGGTAGCTCCTTGTGCTCCAAAGGTTATGATTCACGGGCCCTCGCACCGTTTAAAACAACGTATAATGATGGCACAGCCACACTTAATCTGTAGAAGTCACCGTCATCTGCTACCACGCTCTATCGGGGCGCGAGTATGCCACATTATATACAATCAAAGGAGGATACAGAACATGCTGAAATGGTCGGCTTTATTCTTAGTTTTTGCTGTGATCGCCGGGATTTTAGGTTTTTTTGGTATCGTCGTCTCCGTAGCAGCTATAATAGCCAAAATGTTATTTGTGCTATTTTTGGTGTTATTCGTTATTTCACTTTTTACCGGAAGAAAACGAGCTTCATAGACGTTGGATGATAGTTACACCCAAACGTGATATGTATCATATGCTTATCAAAAAAGGATGTTCCCACCCTGGTCAACAGAGATGTGGAACATCCTTTTTTGATGCAGCTTTTAACAGTGAACGGCGTTTTTATTGGATCACGCTGCCCCCAAACAGGAAACGATCCTGCCAAGGCTTGCTGAAATCCGTAACTTTTACACCACCGGCCGCTACAGAAAACGTATGGAGAAGCTTGTTGTCTCCCAAGTATACAGCTACATGCGTAATCGTTTGGGAGGAATTATCCAAGGACGTGTACGCCCCGGAAGATGCATTATAATTTGTAAAAAAGAGCAGATCGCCACGCTTCAGTGTAGTCATATCTGTATTCGGCTGACTGTTCTGCTTGATCCACTCACCCTGTGAACGAGAATCTGCCGGGAGCTGGATCCCTACAGCCTGACGGAAAATTTGGCGAGTAAATGCCGAGCAATCAAAAGTAGCCGTACTGTTGCGATCAGAACCATATTCATAAGGTGTTCCAAGGTAAGTCATACCTGTGTCAATAACCTGTTCGATTGAGGCCGCTGCATCACCAGAAAGCAAGCTAACCGTCGAAGCAGGAGACGCTACCGCAGGTAGAGCAGTAGTATCTGAAGCGGGTGCAGCCGAAGATGCCACAGGCTGCTGCACAACAACCCCCTCACCAATACGAATATATTGTGGAGATGAGCTGACATAGCCTACTGTACCATCAGCAGTGGTGATCTTAAACCAATACGCGTTACTGGAATCGGTAATCGTAACGACATCCCCTGTATTCATATAGCCCAGAACCTCGGAAGAAGTGGATGCCTCCGCCCGCAAACGAACGGATGTTTGAATCGTAGCTTTCGTTTGACCGGCAGAACTATTCACTGAAGCCGGAGCCTCTTTAGTTGAAACATTTTTAACTGAAGCTGAAACAGTTTTAGCTGACTCTGAGGCTTCCGTTTTACGGCTGACAGGCGACGTGGCAGCAGCAGCGACGCTGGTAGCGCCAACTTTTATGTACTTGTCAGAGCTGCTTGTGTAGCCGGTTACTCCATCAGAAGTCTTGACCTTATACCAATAGTTGTTTGTTTTCTCCAATACCGTTACGGCCTCTCCCTGCTTCATAAAGCTGACTACATCGCCCGTAGTGGAAGGGCCAGATCTAAGCTTTACAGCCGCCTGAATAACCGCCTTCTGTCCTGTGGATGCTGTCGATGCCGCTGCGTCAACCTGACCCGGCGCCACATGAATTGCTGCCAACAGCGCGGCTGACGTCATGAGCATTCCCATCACGCGTCTTCTCAATGTTGCACCTCCTGGCTGTTTTTACGAATTTGAAGAGCATAATTCCGACGAATATAGCCGGACATGCCTTCATTATAGTAAAAGCAGCAGGAAGAGAGATATAATCCAAACGTCACAAAAGATAGCGTGTGCACCTTTTTTGATATAGGTCTAAAGTCACTTTTAACACTAATTATTTAATAATTAATCTATAATTTAGGTTCTACATGGACATGAACGTGCATCGTATTATGAACCTCTTGTAGACGTTCCTCAATCCGATCGCTGATCCGATGTCCTTCAATCAGACTGAGTTGCGGATTCACCTCAATGACCACATCCACCAGCGCATGGTTACCGTGTACCCGTGCTTTAACGTCTCGAATTCCCTCTACTCCAGGTATAAGAGCAATCGTACTCCGTAAGTCGTTCAGTTCTTGCTCATCAAATCCATCAGTCAAGCTATGTGTGGAATCCCTAAAAATCTCCCACGCCGTTTTGCAAATAATGAATCCTACCACGATCGCCGCCACAGTATCCAACCACGGCAGCCCGAACTGTGCGCCAATAATGCCCACTGCTGCTCCAACACTGACGAGTGCATCTGATAGATTATCCTTGGCCGCTGCCAGCAACGCCTTGTTGTTGATTTGCCGAGCGAGCCTGTTATTGTACAGGTACACCCCGAACATAATCACTGCGCAAATCACAGCCACACCCGCTGAGGTAATATCCGGTATTTGCTTTCCTCCCTTGAAAATGCTTCCGATTCCATCAATCAGCACCTGCAAACCAACGACAGCCATAATAAAGGACGCCAGCAGCGCCGCAATCGTTTCGGCCCGAAAATGTCCATAGGCATGGTCGGAATCTGGTGGTTTTTGCGAAATTCTCAGACCAATTAATACAGCAACCGACACCACAATATCGGTGACATTGTTGAATCCATCGGCCAGCAACGCGCTAGAGGCAAATATATATCCGCTAATCAGCTTAAAAGCGGACAGCAAAAGATAAGCAGCAATGCTTACCCACGCCCCTCGCTCACCTTTTCGTATTTCATCATAGACATTTACCACAACGGAGGACACTCCTTCAAATAGATAGTTCGCAGCGTAAAGATCTGCCCAGAAATAAAAATAGCAGCATAGCTGCCCTTACACTCCCTCTCAAACAAGCAGCACAGCTGCCCTTACACTACCCCTCAAACAAGCAGCACAGCTGCCTTAAAAATAACAATTTGCCTGTGGTTAACTGTTATTTTTAGGATAACAGACGAACTTTGTGTGGGTCTAGAGAAACAGTCTTTCCACTCTACATCGCTGTAGGAACAATGAAAAAGTATTGCCAGGCCCCATCCCTGTAGGTTACACAAAACAATTTTTCCTTCATGCAAAAAACAGACATTTCTCCTCTTGCCTCACTCCAGCGATGTGTTATCATTGTTGCCCTTGTCCCTTCTTTTAAAAACGTATAAAATGAGGACACAGCCGCGTTTTTCTTCAATCCAGCATGATTGACATGAATCTGGCGGCAACAGGAGGAATTTATTCATGAGCGATGCTAAGGAACCACGTAAAATTAATCTCGCAGATGCCATTCGCGAAAAGCTGGCACAAAAAAAACAGCAGTCCGGCGCTTCACAGCAGGGCGGCTTTCAAGGCGGTTCCACCAAAACACTGAAAAGCCAAAATACGAAGAAGCCGAACAACCAACGCCGTCGTACAGGCGGATCATAAGCCACTCCATAGACTTTATAGGGTACCGAGATCAGGCGAGATCTAACTTATCTCACTCTCGGAACCAAGTAAGCTAAGGGTCATGGCACAAACGAAAAAAAGAGGAGTCTCCCGGCCAAGGCAATGGCCTGATGGAGCTCCTCTTTCGTTTATCTATTTGCTGAAATTAGCGGTTCGGATGTTAGCCGATTTCTACCGGATACATGCGTTCACGCAATTGAGCAATTTCTTCATTTTCCAAGTATTCATCATAGCTCATCGTACGGTCGATTACGCCGTTTGGTGTAATTTCCACGATGCGATTCGCGATGGTTTGAATGAACTGATGGTCATGAGAAGTGAACAAAATAGTCCCGTCAAAATCGATCAGACCATTGTTCAGCGCTGTGATAGATTCCAAGTCCAAGTGGTTGGTCGGTTCTTCCAGAAGCAGTACGTTAGCACCGTTCAGCATCATTTTTGCCAGCATACAGCGAACCTTTTCTCCCCCGGACAGCACACTTGCTTTCTTAAGCGCTTCTTCGCCTGAGAAAAGCATACGTCCCAAGAAGCCGCGTAGGAACGTTTCATCCTGATCCTTGGAATATTGACGCAACCAGTCCACCAGATTCAGATCCACACCTTCAAAATAAGTGGAGTTATCTTTCGGGAAATACGCTTGGCTCGTTGTAATCCCCCAGGAAAATTCACCATTATCCGCTTCCAGTTCGTTCATCAAGATCTGGAAGAGCGTTGTTTTAGGGAGACCGTTCGGACCTACAAACGCAATTTTATCGCCTTTGTTCACGACCAGACTGAACTCGTTCAGTACTTGCTCGCCTTCCACGGTTTTACTGAGACTATCTACAGTCAGCAATTGTTTGCCCGCTTCACGCTCAGGCTTGAAGTTAATGAACGGATATTTACGGTTCGATGGACGGATGTCGTCCAGCGTAATTTTATCCAGTTGCTTTTTACGCGAAGTTGCCTGTTTGGACTTGGAAGCATTCGCAGAAAAGCGCTGAATAAAGGCTTGCAGTTCTTTGATTTTTTCTTCCTTCTTCTTGTTCGCATCGCGAGCCAGTGTAAGCGCAAGCTGGCTGGACTCGTACCAGAAGTCATAGTTTCCGACATACATCTGGATTTTACCAAAATCAATATCCGCAATATGCGTACATACCTTGTTCAGGAAGTGACGATCATGGGATACAACAATGACAGTGCCTTCATAGTCCATCAGGAAGTTCTCCAGCCACTGAATGGATTCGAGATCCAAATGGTTGGTAGGCTCATCAAGCAGCAAATTGTTCGGACGACCAAACAACGCTTGTGCCAACAGAACGCGCACTTTGTCATTGCCGCTCATTTCAGCCATTTTTTTGTCATGAAGATCACGCGGAATCCCCAGACCGATCAACAATGCAGCCGCATCCGGCTCGGCATCCCAACCGTTCAGCTCTGCAAATTCGCCTTCCAATTCACCAGCACGTAAACCGTCTGCTTCGGAAAACTCCGCTTTGGCGTACAGTGCATCCTTTTCCTTCATGATTTCATACAGACGCGTATGACCCATAATAACGGTTTCCAGAACCGGAAATTCATCGTATTCATAATGGTTCTGCTTGAGGACAGCCATCCGTTCGCCCGGTGTCATGTGAACCTCACCTGAATTGGCTTCAATTTCACCGGAAAGAATTTTCAAAAAGGTGGATTTACCCGCGCCATTCGCCCCAATCAGGCCGTAGCAGTTCCCAGGAGTAAATTTGATATTTACGTCTTCAAAAAGTGGGCGTTTACCATAACGAAGCGTTACGCCGCTTGTACTGATCATATAAGCATACCATCCTTATCATTAGTAAAGTGCTAAACACAAAATTACCGACGGCAATAGTATAACACACAAAAGATCGGATTCGAACCGTAGTCTAAGCAGAACTGTCCCTGAATCTCATCCAATATCTTATAAATAAATTAAAAAAATGCTTCTGTCCTCACGATTGTCACCTGACAAACACCTGGATCAGAACCATTTTTATGTTCTAAATTCAATGAGATAACTCAAGGACAGATACCTTACACTCTCTCTGTGCGTGTAAATGTTCGGAATCTCCGACGCCTATCGGAATAAGATACATGCCCGCCTCCTCGTCCTGTCTTATGACTACCTTCACACCATAGACTGCCTGAATCAGTTCGGATGTAACGACCTCTATAGGCGAACCATTCGCTATTATGCGTCCTTCTTTCATAGCGATCATCACATCACTATACCGAATAGCCTGATTAATATCATGCAGCACCATTACGATGGTCAGTCCATGCTCCTGATTAAGCTGCCGGATCAGCTCTAAAATCTCAAGCTGGTAATACATATCCAGATAGGTGGTCGGCTCATCCAAAAATAAAATCGGCGTTCGCTGTGCCAAGGCCATTGCAATCCACACGCGCTGCCGTTCTCCTCCTGAGAGCTGATCCAGTGTATGTGTCCTGCGTTCTTCCAGATTGGTGCAGGCTATAGCCCATTCGACTGCCTCCTCGTCCTCGTCCCGGCTGGTTGTGAACATGCTCTTATGAGGCAGTCTTCCGAAGCTGACGAGTTTTTCTACTGTCAGGTCAGAGGGCGCTTCGTTCTGCTGATGAACTACCGCCAATTGACGGGCCAGTTCCTTGGGCTTGTAGTGGGCTATCTCCTTGCCATCCAGAACCACCTGGCCCTTGCGAGGAACGGCATTGTTGGACATCACACTGAGCAGTGTCGATTTGCCGCATCCATTGGGCCCAATAATCGTAGTAATTCGTCCCCGTTCAATAACAGCATTGATCGCATGTAGACGATCTGTTTTCCGATCATAGGAGAAGGTTATATTTTTAATGTCCATAGGTGCGATCCGCCTTTCTGATCAGGAATATCAGGAATGGTCCGCCAATGACTGCCATAATAATAGAGGCCGGAATTTCATTGGGAGCAAGCACCGTTCGCCCCAGCGTATCCGCAAGCAACAGCAGCAAACCGCCGCATAAGGCAGAAAACGGAATCAGCCACTTATGATCCGAGCCAACCAGATAGCGGGCACAATGCGGAACGAGCAGGCCGATAAAAGCAATTACTCCTGCTATAGCTGTAGCCGTTGCTGCAAGCAGCACTGCTATCACAGAAATTAAAAGTCGTGCACGTGTCACGTTAAGGCCCAAATTTTTAGCCGTTTTATCTTGAAGGGACAAGAAATTACACCAAGAGAAGACGAGCATGGCCAAAATTAAACCAATTCCGCCATAAGTCACAATCACCTCGACATCTACCCATTTTTTCATAGACAAGGTTGAGGTGGTGACCTGATTAATGCTGGTGACCGCATAACTGCCCCGATAGTTAAACGACTGACCTAGGCCGGAAAAGATGGCGTTTACTGCCACCCCAATCAGAATAAGTCGAATAGGATGCAAGCCAGATTTCCATGAAAATCCGTAGACCATTAGGCAGGCCAACGCACCGCCGATAAATGAAAAGAACGGCATCCAGAAATAAAGCGCCGGAAAGAGGGTCACCGCGATCAGCGAGACCAAGGCCGCTCCCGAAGAAATGCCGATCACCCCAGAATCTGCCAGTGGGTTTTTCATGACGGCTTGCAGCAAAACACCCGCCACTGCAAGGGCTGCACCCGCCATCACAGCTACGATAATTCTCGGTAGTCTAAGATCCTTGACCACATTTACCTGATCATCTGTGCCTGTCCACAATCCGGTCACCAACTGACTCAAATTCACCTTGAGGCTGCCTGTCATCGCTGAGTACAGCATGACACCGACGAGTAAGACAATTACAACAATAAGGCTCCATAATTTTTTGGACATGTCATCAGCTTCCTTTAATTCGAAGGATACAGCATTTTCATCAGCTCATCCAGCGCAGAGCTTGCCGCTAAATTCCCAGTGGTGCCAAACAACGGTTCAGGCAAATCATAAACATGCCCCTTTTTCACAGCGTTGAAATGCTTCCAGATATCGTTAGTTTTGAACTCTTCATCGAACATTTTTACAACCTCATCCGGCATCCCGTGTGCAGCACGCAAAATGATATCAGGATTGGATTGCTGCAAGGCTTCGGTATTGTGGGCTATGAACTCCACCTTCTCACCTTGAACCACATTTGTCCCGCCTGCAATTTTAACCAGATCCCCAATATAGGAATGTTCGGTAGCCACCAGATAGCTTCCCGGAACACCCAGTAGAATTAGTACTTTAGGAGACTTCTTGCCTTTAATTTTTTGCTGAATCTCAGTAACTTTGGCATCCAAGGCCCCATTAATCTCTTTTGCCTTTTCAGCTTTATCAAATCGGTCTCCCAGCTTTTGAATTTCCTTTTGCATATTCGCAAGGCTTTCAAAATTCAAAAACTCAGCATTAATGTTTAGGTCCTTAAACTTAGGCTCCAAATCATATTTGAGTGTGGTCACCGAAAGCACATCTGTAGGTTTCAAGGACATTACTTTTTCCATATCAGGACTCATCGGATTTCCCACATCAGGAACATCCTTGTAACGATCAGGCAATACTTTGGTACTTGTCGGCTTGCCAGCCAAATCCAAGCCCAGCGCATCCGTAATTTCAGAAATGGCTACTGTAGTCGCCACAATACGTGGAGTTGCTGTTTTATCATCAGACGACTTTCCGGTTGCATCTGATGCTGCCGTTGAAGTCGAACCATCGCTATGGTCCTGTCCAGCCTGTGCTCCCCCGGAGCATCCGGCCAGCAATAAGATCATGATGCCTATTAACATATAGAAACCAAACGTTTTCCTTTGAGCCAAAGCTGCATACTGTTTCATGAAAATCCAATCACCTCAATTCAAAATATAGAGCAACAGCGTGAGTCCCACTTTTTCGGGTATGTAAATGCTGACAAGTCTTGATGCCGGGGCACCAAGACTTGCTCGCATACAAACTTTGCTGTTATTCAGGCTTTATTGATGCCATAACCTGAGATTATTTCACCTTTAGGCTTGCTTCATCAAATTGGAACTGAACCGTATACCAGTGATCATACGGTACTCCGCCAAGGACCAAACCAGGCACAATAACGTGTGTGTAAGCACTGATTTTCTGAGACAAGTCCCCTACCTCAAATTGAACGATACGTGTATCACCGGATGTCGAGATCACTTCCACATCTTTTAGGGTACCGTTTTGCTCCACTTGTAGAGTCGGCATCCAAGAGCTGTTTTTCAAAGTGACTTGGATATAGCGCTTGTCTCCCTTTTCAATCAATGTGGCTGGTTTATCGAGATAACCATCCATAACAGACGCTTCATTCGTTTTGTCTTTAAATACGTTGTAATTGATCGTGTATTGCTTCTCGGAAGCAGGTTGAACTGGTTGCTCAACTGCTGGTTTTGCTTCAGCTACCGGTGTGGTCGTTTCTGTTGCTCTGTCCGTAGAAGCTGCTGCCGATTCAGTAGCGGTTGCAGTTGTAGCTGCATTAACTCCTTCACCTTTGAGCGTTGCACGGTCAAATTGAATCTGTCCGCCGAATTTCTCATTAAAAATGTATTTCTCAGGCAGATATACCTGTGTGTACACACTCAGCTTTTTATCCAGATCGGGTACTTCGAAGGCAATTGTGTGTGTATCACCTTTTGTGTCGGTACCCACAATCGTCGGATTCGCATAGCGGCCCTCAAAGTCCGTTTGGAATAATTTCAAAGCCTGATTGTCTGTTACGGTTACATGGGCCTGGACCTTACCATTTTTCACAATCAACTTCGCCAGACTCTGTACAAATGGAGCCACCAAAGAATCCTTGTCCGTTCCGTTTGCAAGCACACGGAAGTTCGCCGTGTACTCTCCATCGGCTAAGTTATTTTTCCCCTGTTCTACTTCGTCTGCTTTTGTTTCGTTGTGATAAGATACATTACTGGTATCGAATTTAAATTCAAAATCATATACCTTTTCTACTCGATCCTCCGCCTTGAAAACCATCGGAGCGCTACTTGCCACTTTTGGAGCTTCGTAGACAACCAGTTGACCTTTTACGTTGTTCTTAAAGTCACTTACACTGAAACGAACGTCCTTCGTATTACTTGCTGCATCTTCCCGGGTCACTTCTGCATCCTGATAACCTCCACTTGCGTTATCCCAAATGCGCAGCGCCTTAACTTCATTGCTGTTTTGCAGCTTCAGACCTACAAACCGTTTGTCGCCTTCCACGACCAATTGCGCTGGTTCATTAGTGATGAAGCGTTGAGCCGGAGATTCAGATCCTGTGATGCCATCTGGCAGCACAATGGTGAATTTCAATGCATAGTTCCCATTGGCAAGCTTGTCAAAATCCAGTTTAACGATAGGATCAGCCGCCCCTGAAGAGGTAGGCTCAACAAAGCTGCGAATGGTGGCAGGCTCGAATTGGAACTGCACATCATATACGTGGTCATAAGGGATGCCACCCAAATCCAATCCAGGTACGATGACATGCGTGTTCACTGTAACTTTATCTGACAGATTAGGTACTTCAAATTGTACTGTTCTTGTGTCTGCAGAGGTGGACTGTTCAACCACCTGAGCTTCAGAACCATTTACTTTAAACGTTTTAATCCAGCTGCTCTTGTCCATTTTAATCTGAATGATATTTTTACCAGACTGTTTTAACAGTGTGGCTGGCTTTTGCATATATCCATCCATCACAGATATTTCATTGCTTCCATTTTTGAGTACGGAGAAATCAATGCTGTATCTGCCATTTTCAACTGGAGTCGTTGTTCCGTTATCCGGACCTTTAGCTGTAACGCTACTGCGATCGAATTGAAGACGAAGCTTATGATCCATCTCATAAACCCCACCTGGATAGGTCGTGCTCACATGCACCTGTGCATTCAGAATAGCGTCCAAATCGGCCACCTTGAATTTCACAACACGTGTATTCGCATTCTTATCCTCACTAACGATATCTGCATCTGTCAACGTCCCGTTTTGTTCTGTTTTGAACTCTGTCACGGTGGTGCTGTCTTTAATCGTAAAGGAGGCTTCATACTTGCCCTTCGATACCGTCAGCGTGGCCGGAGACAATAAATATTGCGCCATGGCCGATTTTTGATCTTTGGTTGCATGCAACGCATCGAAATTGATCGAATACGTTCCATCAGCTAAATTCTTTCCAGGCGTGCCTGGTGTACCTGGCGTCCCAGGATCAACCGGGGTTGGAGCATTCGTAATGCTGTTTTTGTCAAATTGAAGTCGAAGCTTATGATCCATCTCATAAACCCCACCTGGGTAGGTCGTGCTTACATGGACCTGTGCATTCAAAATCGCGTCCAAATCGGCTACTTTGAATTTAACAACACGTGTATTGGCTGTCTTGTCCTCGCTTACAATATTTGCATCCGTTAATGTCCCGTTTTGTTCTGTCTTGAACTCTGTTACGGTAGTGCTGTCTTTAATGGTAAAGGAAACCTCTTTTTGTCCTTTTGCTACCGTTAAAGTCGCTGGAGATAACAGATATTGCGCCATTGCGGATGGCTGATCTTTGGTTGCATGCAGGGTATTAAAGTTAATAGCATACGTTCCATCTGCCAAGCTAGGTGATGTAGGTGCAGAAGCCAATTGAAGATCTACATTATAGGTATGCACGTAGCCCAGTTCAGGCCAGTTGATACTTACCCATGCGCTTAACTTAGCAGGTATTTCTTTAACCTCGAATTCAATAACTCGTGTATTCGCAGTTTTGTCTTCACTTACTGTAGCAACATTAGTTAATACTCCGTTTTGTTCTACCTTAAAACCATCAATCTGCTCACTCTTTTTCAAGGTAAAACGAACATACTTCTTGCCATTACGTTCAATCAAGGTGCCTGGTTTCTCTGTATACCCATCCATCATAGAAACTTCATTCGTTCCATCCTTCAAAAGAGTGAAGTCCAGATTGAATGTCGTTTCCGGAGAGGTTCCATTTTCTGTGATACTATTTTTATCGAACTGAAGACGAAGTTTATGATCCATCTCATAAACCCCACCTGGATAGGTCGTGCTTACATGGACCTGTGCATTCAAAATCGCGTCCAAATCGGCTACTTTGAATTTCACAACACGCGTATTGGCTGTCTTGTCCTCGCTTACAATGTCTGCATCCGTTAATGTCCCGTTTTGTTCTGTCTTGAACTCTGTTACGGTAGTGCTGTCTTTAATGGTGAAGGAAACTTCCTTTTGTCCTTTTGCTACCGTTAAAGTCGCTGGAGACAACAGATATTGCGCCATGGTTGATGGCTGATCTTTGGTTGCATGCAAGGTATTAAAGTTGATAGCATACGTTCCATCTGCCAAGGTCGGTGGTGTACTAGGGTCAGGTGTAATACTTGTGTCAAACTTGATTTGAACATGATACCAATGATCGTAAGGTACTCCTCCCAGTTCCAAACCAGGCACAATCACGTGAGTGTAAGCATTTAAGCTATTGGACAAGTTATTTACTTCAAACTCAACTGTACGCTGATTAGCGTCACTTACCTCCGAAATAGTTGCCGCTTCTACAAATTTACCGTTTTGCTCTGTTTGAAATGAAGGAATCCAGCTACTGTAATTAAACGTTAGTTGGATATACCATTTATCTCCTTTTTGAACGAGCTTTGCAGGTTTTAAAGCGTAACCATCCATCACAGAAACTTCTTCCGATTTGTCCTTCAGTATTGTGAAATTAAGGACACCCGGCTTTAAGGGAACTTCCGGCTCAGGTGAAGGGGTAGGAGGAGTTACAGATCCCTCTTTTACAGCTATAGTTGATGGGTCGAATTCAATCCAATTTTGTCTAAGTCTGTTATTATAAATGTAGTTCACATCAATTTTCTGATCCAAATTATACACATCAAATGTTACTGTTCGTGGTTCATACGTCTTGTCCCCTTTGACTAAATCTGAAATATGGGCAGGGACGTTTTCTCCGTTTTGTTTAAATTCGATATCGGTAAAGGGTGTATTAGGATTGTCGAGAATTAAAGAAACATGATAAGTATCCTGTTCAACTGTAAACGTAGCCGGTTTAAGGAACATATCATTATACGGGGAAATACCTACTCCCGATGCTTTACTTTCGTTTTTCACCACGTAGTTAATAGAATATACATTAGAATCTTGCATAATGCTGGAACTCGGTGTCTCAACAGCTGCTACTGTGTAAGTACTTGCTACATCTTCTGTTGGAATCACTTCTACTGGGCTCGGCTCTACCGAATATACATCTTGAGTCACTGAGGACTCGGAAACACTGGATTCAATTGATGGGTTTGTCTCATCAGACGCAGATGCAGTCGGAGCAAATGGGAAAACAACTGAAAGTAGCATAATAATAGCCACAAACGTCATCAAGTATTTTTTAAATTGCCTTTTCAAGTGTATTAATCCCCCTACTTAAAATATACTCATTTGGAACTCTAGGGAATCCCAAATGAGTATAAGATCAATGTATAATTACTCCATTATTAAATGGAATCTTCGTCAAACAAAAATTGAACAGTGTAGTCGTGGTCATATGGAATGCCGCCAGTGTATTCTTTTGGTACACTTACATGCAACTTAACGTTCAATTTTTGAGCAAAATTACTTACAGGAAACTCTACTATTCTTGTATCACCCGATGTACTTACCACAGTCGCGTTCACATACTGGCCGTTTTGTTGAGTTTTGAATTCAGTGACCCAAGCACTTTTAGTAATAGCTACTCTAACTTTGTATTGACCATTAGTAGCGATTAACGTAGCTGGTTTGGCGACATAACCGTTCGAGTCCATATAGGAGGTTTCATTGGTACCATCCTTGTACACTGTATAGTCAATGTTGTACGTTCCATTAGGCAAAGCCGCGTTCGCTTGATTAGCTGAGAATGGGGCTAGTACCACAAAAACAAGCGCAGCCATCAATACAGTGAGCATTACTTTTTTTAGAGACAATTTCTCCATACGATTCATAATCATGTTCATGTTTTAATCTCCTTTTACGTTTTATTTTGGATTAGATTTCGTCGAATTGCAGTTGTACATCGTACTTGCCTGTGTAGCCAATCACTGGGATGGTAATTTCAGCGTAAGCATTTACTTTGGCATTCAGGTCAGCCACTTCGAATTCCACGACACGAGTGTTGTTTGCCGTATTTGTGCTTACTACAGTCGCATCTTGCAATACGCCATTTTGCTCTACTTTGAACGCCGTAATCAGATTGCTGCTTTTCACAGTCAGACGAACAACATTTTTGCCATTAGCTACCGTAACCTGAGCAGGCTTCGTCAGATAGCTGTCCAATCGAGAAGTTTCATTGGTTTGATCCTTCAGAACGGTATAATCTACGTTATACGTGCCGTCGGCTGCTGATGCTTTAGCAGAAAGTGGAGCCATCAGTGCAAAAACAAGTGCTGTCATGATCAGTGCTACGAATGCCTTCTTGAAAGAAAATTGCTCAAAGCGATTCATTACCATATTCATATCTACACACACTCCTCAATTTTTTATGCTTGAATTTATGTTGATTTTATGAACGATAAAGATGGCTTCAATTTACTTTTTGGAAGATTTGGCTGATTTCGCTGACTGGACGGCTGCAACTTTTTTGATGCTTTTGGAATCAAAAGCGAAGCGGATCGTATAGTCATGATCGTAATTGTAAGCAGGGACAGTAACATGGATTTTAGAGATCAACGGGCTGTTGACACTCACAATGGGAAATTGCACGGTGCGAGTATCGGCTTTGGCATCCTTTTGGATGACCTTGGTATCGATGATTTTACCTTTGTAATCCACTTTAAACCCGGTTGTCCATTCGCTATGATTCAGCTTAATTTGCATGGTCATTTGACCCTTCTTTACATACAACTTAGCTGGTTTTTCAAAATAATCATTAGCCATGGATACCGAATCATTTTCTGCCTTGAGAATATTGTATTTGAGCGTGTATGTACCATCCGCCAATTTCGGAGAAGCCGCAGCGGCTCCTACAGATGACGAAGTTGGCCAAAAGCTCAGCACACTCACCAGCAGAAACACAGCAATAATTGCAGAATACCCCTTCTTCATTTTGACAGCAGTCCCTCCCCACGAGAATATAACTAATTGATTATCATTCTCAATTGATAATTTAAAAAAATAGCTCTTTTCGAGCTTGTCTCCCCACCTCTCTATTCCATAATTTCGCAAAATCAAGTAAACCCATCACCAATATATCTTACACTTTTCGAAAATGTCAATATGTATTTGTGTGTACGTAATCCCTTGATATATGCTATTTTTTAATAAAAATTTGTAGTTCCTTCTTCTATAATTCGAATGACTCTCTTTTGTTTTTAGTTCAAAATTTATTTAAAAAATTGCTTTTTTCAATTGACAATACTCAGTGATATTCATTATCATTCTCTTATACATAAATGAAAATGATTATCATTATTGTTTAACTTGAAAATTGCAGGAGGAATAACATGAAATCTTATGTGTTGTGGTCGTCCGCAGCGCTTTTATTGGCAGTTACCGGATGTAGTAATGGTACCTCCGCAGATCAGAAACCAGCCAGCGCTTCCGTATCTACCGCTTCAAGCACAACAAGCGGCGCGACGATTCAAGTTACTGACTTTTCAAAACGGACGTTGGCGTTTCAAAAGATCCCTCAACATATCGTTGCGCTCAGCAATGGCGATCTGGATATTATTTACGCATTAGGCGGGACAGCCGTGGGCAGACCCAACTCCAATGGACCTTCCGTCGTACCTGCTGCTGAAAACGTTCAGCAAATAGGCTCCACCCATGAAGTGGATCTAGAGAAAATCACGATGCTCAAACCGGATGTCGTGCTAGGCAATTATCCTATGAATGAAAAAGACATTCCAGCTATTGAAGGAGTCGGTTCACAACTACTGCTGACTGGGGCCAATTCAGTTCAGGATATCCAGTCACAAATTACGCTGTTCGGACAATTACTGCAAAAGCAGGCCGGGGCCGTAAAGCTGAACCAACAAATTGACCAACAGGTAGTCAAACTGCAAAAAGAAACAGCCTCTACCTCCAAACCGAAGGTGTTGCTGGTTTACGGAGCCCCGGCCACGTACATGGCGGCGCTGCCGAATTCTCTAGGCGGAAATATTTTGGAAGTTGCAGGTGGCTCCAATATCGCCGCTGATTTTCCGGGCCTGCAAAATTTCCCGCAATATGCGCAGTTGAACACAGAACGCATCGTACAAGCTGACCCTGATTACATTTTCATCATGACCCATGGTAATACGGAAGAGGTTAAAGCCGCATTTATAAAGGAAATGCAGGAAAATGCAGCTTGGAACGGAATCAGGGCAGTCCAAAACAATCAGGTCGAAGTTTTACCTTCAGATTTGTTCGGGACGAATCCGGGAACACGGGTCACTAAAGCGCTGGATTTGATGCACCAAAAGCTGTATCCGGCGAAATAGGCGATGACGATGAACAAACTACAGCGCACCAGAAGACGCACCATCGCCTGGATTACCCTTCCGATCTTACTGCTAGCTGTCTCTGTGTACGGTCTGGCCTACGGTTCGGTGTCGATTCCACTTCAAGAAATCAATCAGGTTTTGCTACATAATGATGAATCCACATATCGCACGATCCTAATGGATCTCCGACTACCCAGAGTGTTGGTGGGTTTACTGGTAGGTGCTTGTCTCGCAGCTTCAGGAGCACTTCTTCAAGGCGTCATGAAAAATCCATTGGCTGACCCAGGCATTATTGGGGTATCGGCTGGAGGTGGACTTGCAGCCGTCTTTACGATGGTGATGCTTCCACAGCTTAGTTACCTTCTTCCGGTAACCGCCTTTTTGGGAGCCTTTCTGAGTGCGATCGTCATTTACCTGCTGGCTTGGGACCGAGGGGCCTCCCCTGTCAAAATTGTACTGGCTGGTGTTGCAATCAACGCGTTGCTGGGCGCGCTCACTAACGGCGTAATGGTCATGTACAGCGACCGCGTACAGGCTGTACTTCCTTGGCTATCCGGCGGGTTAAATGGACGAAGCTGGCATCATCTGGAGTTCATGGCTCCTTACGCTATCATTGGCTTAATCGCCTCTTTGTTTGCCATTAAGCCTGCGAATTTGTTGCTATTGGGTGATGATTCAGCACAGTTACTGGGCCAGCGGGTAGAGCTTCAACGGATGCTCATTATCCTGCTCTCTGCCCTGCTCGCCGGCACGGCGGTCAGTGTAGCCGGGCTGATCGGGTTCGTAGGACTGGTCGTTCCCCATGTTATAAGGCTGCTCATCGGGGAAGATTATCGTTTCCTCCTCCCCCTTTCCATCGTGGGCGGTGGGACACTGGTTGTCCTAGCCGATACAGTGGCACGCTCTTGGTTTGACCCAATTGAGCTGCCTGTCGGTATTTTGCTGGCCGTCATTGGGGCACCGTTCTTCTTAATCCTACTCAAGAAACGGGGGAATTTCGGATGACAGCCATTCAGGGTGAGCATCTTTCCTTACAACGCGGGTATTTCCAGCTGGACGATGTGAACATTACCTTGCCCGCCGGACAACTCACTGCCATTGTCGGTCCCAACGGCTCAGGCAAGTCTACGCTTTTGCGGATTTTGACCCGGCTGCTCAAGCAGGATCAAGGCAAGGTTTCCTTACTGGGCAAGCCCGTAGAGGAATATAAACGGCGTGATTTTGCCCAGACGATTACCATGCTGCCGCAAATGAAGGACATGCTGCCGTTATTAACAGTCCGTGAGCTGGTCGCTTACGGAAGATCCCCTCATACCAAGGGTTTGAGGACAAGTCCTACCAGACAAGACCAGCATATTATCGACCATGTCATGGGAATCACAGGCATCAAGCCCTATGCAGATCGGATGTTCCATACTCTATCGGGAGGTGAACAACAAAAAGCGCGAATTGCAATGGCCTTGGCCCAACAAACGGGTATTCTTTTACTCGATGAACCAACCACTTTTCTGGATATCGCCCATCAATTTGAAGTTATGGATATGCTGCGGCGTATCAATCACGAGTCCGGCTTGACGATTGTTATGGTACTGCATGATTTGCAGCAAGCTGCGGCCTATTGTCATCATATGATTGCGCTTAAAAAGGGACGAATCGCCGTCGCTGGCGAACCCCGTCAGATTTTGACGTCTGCTTTTCTTCGCGACATTTATGAAATGAACGCTACCATCAAATTTGAGGATGGCTATCCGGTTATTATACCGACCATACCACATCATTCAGGAGGAATTTAATATGGTTATCGTTACAAATACATCTAAAATTACACCGGGCAATGCCCACCTGCTCATCGAAAGATTTAACAAAGAAGGACAGGTTGAAAAAATGGAAGGCTTCCTCGGTCTGGAAGTGCTGCTGACGGAAAACACGAAGGATTATGAGGAAGTAACGATTAGCACACGCTGGCAGGAAAAAGAGAACTTCCAAGGCTGGACGAAAAGTGAAGCGTTCCGCGAATCCCACAACCACCGTCAAATTCCAGACTATATTATTGAAAACAAAATCACGTTCTATGAGGTTAAAATCGTTCGTCATCCCATCTCGAATCATGATTCCTCTTTGGCGAGTGATATTGAAGCCGTTTAATTCTGGACGGTAGCCTAAAACTAAAAAAAGCGGCTCGGCAGGCAAATTCATTGTCCACCGAGTCGCTTATTTTATATACGTTACTGAACCCTTCAGATTCTGGTTGAGCAACGGCGCCCAATTTTCAGCGTCTCTCCGTGCCCCAGTACATGGATGCGTTCCTTTGCAATCCCCAAGCGCTCTCGCTCCACTTCAAGACGATCCAGCGCCTCTCTCGGCGTATCGTCCGCCAGCTTAAAGGCTCCATAGTGCATCGGGATCATCTGATCTGCGCCGCAATCCACAAAGCCCTGCAACGCCTCCTCCGGTGTCACATGCTGTGAGGTCATGAACCATTCCGGTTCATACGCACCAATCGGCATAAAGGTCAGATCAATAGCAAAGCGCTCGCCAATCTCCTTAAACCCACGGAAATATCCGGTGTCTCCCACAAAATACAACGTAGGTGCCTCCGCTGAGTCTGATTTTGCGTGAGCATCTGAGCCTGCAACAGACGTGGCAGAACCGATCACCTGCTGCTCACTTTGCAGAACGTATCCACCCCAATGTGAAGTATTGGTATCAAACGGCGTACGCCGTGTCCAGTGCTGTGCCGGAACAAATGTAATCCGCACTCCACCTACCGTAAAATGCTCCCACCATTGCAGCTCATGGCAGTTGCGAAAGCCTTTGCGGATCATTTTCGACTTTAACCCCGAGGGGACGAGTATCAATGTATCTGCACGATATAACTTCCGCAACGATGCCAAATGTAAATGATCATAATGCGAATGCGACAGCAGAATGATATCCAGCGGTGGCACATCCTGAATGCGAATGCCGGGCGGAGCCAATCTTTTATCAAAAGCCATACGCTCTGCCCACACCGGATCGGTGACCATATTCAGCCCAAGGTACTGAATGAAAAAGGTGGAATGGCCCACCCAGGTCGCCGTCGCCATTTCCCGATTACTATGCAGAAACTCCAGCTCCGGGAGATGGTTGGGCACAACGAACGTGTAATCCTTTATTTTGCTGCGTCGCTCCTGCCGCCATTGTCTGAATTGCTTGATGGTTTTATCGGTATTTACATGATCCATATTGTTAAAACGCACTTTAGGCATGATGCAGCCCCCTCTCTGACAGACCCGTTCTCCAAAAAACACAACGGTTCAATTTAACTATATATTGTCACTCAAATGTGATCATGAAATGATGCAACATCCTGAACTATGTAAAGTATAATTCAATCACATCTGTAAAGGAAATTCTGCGATAATACAGCAAAAACAGACCTCCCGGATCTATCAGAAGGCCTGCTCCACATGTTATTGTCAGTCCTGTGGATTTTTAAAGCGTGCCGAATAAATAAACAAAAACACAATCGCCACCACGATAATGATCGGCGACTCATACATGATCGTAAAATGCTCGAAAGCAACCACTCTAACTCACCCCTTCTTTCCCGCTTGTCCTCGTACATACTTTGCATCGAACAGAAACAATCTCAATATCAGGATCAGCGAAGGAATCAGCACCAGCAGACCCGCAACAAACGCCGTAATCAATGCATACGCCATCGTAGAGTTCGTAAAGCTGTTATATACATTAATGTAGGGATACAGAACATACGGAAGATGTGAGCGGCCATAGCCATACCAGGCAAATGCAAATTGCAGCATCACCAGGATGAAGGAGATACCCAAATGCCGCCGCTGCCAGACCAGATACACTGCTCCCACAAAGCATATGAAGGATGCAACAAACATCCAGGCCATACTAAGCATATTGGCAAAATGGTCCGGATTTTGTTTGTTAATCTGGAAAAATGCGAACAAACTCGCCAAAATCGTAG
Organism: Paenibacillus sp. EKM211P; assembly: GCF_011066175.1. Classification (NCBI taxonomy): domain Bacteria; kingdom Bacillati; phylum Bacillota; class Bacilli; order Caryophanales; family Paenibacillaceae; genus Paenibacillus; species Paenibacillus sp. EKM211P. Next base: position 193,270 of record NZ_JAAMNS010000005.1, on the reverse strand, counting down.
GAGCACTCCAGAGTAACGCGTACCCTCGTACGATTTCAAAAGCGACCTTGTCCCCTGCCCTTTTGGCATAAAAGGACAAAAACATCGCCGATATATACAATACACTCACCAGCGCCAGAATAATAACTGCCCACGTGTAAGGGTTGCTTAATAGCTGGCCCCATTGCAGATGAACACCTGTGCTGTTCTCTACAATAATGCCACCTTCTGAAATAGCGAGGACCGTCGACAGTGCTGCGGGAATCAGCAGCCCAGTCGCACCGTACAATGCCATGTAGACGATATTATTTTTACCCGAATGCCCATACGTATTGTAAGCATAATATACTCCCCGGATCGCGAGCAGCACAATCGCAATACTGCCGGGAACGAGTAACGCCGTACCATAGTAATAAGCCGCATCCGGGAAGAACCCGTTTAATCCCACCACAAAAAAGATGAGAAATACGTTCGTTACCTCCCATACCGGAGACAGATATCGTTGAATGATATTGTGGATTTTATTCTGGTGGCCTGTCAGCACGCTGTAAAAGCTGAAAAAGCCTGCACCAAAATCAATGGACGCCACAAGCAAATATCCAAACAGGAAGGTCCACAATATAGCGATACCTACAATTTCATAGCTCACTTGCCTTCAGCCCCTTCCAGGCCCAGCTGTCTTATCTCTTCCACGGCATCCTTATTACGGAATAGCTTGCTGAGTACCTTGATGGCCGAGAAGCACAGCACCAGATACAAAATAACAAACAACACCAGCATCCACCCAACACTTGTAGAAGTGGTTGCTGCTTCGGACACCTTCATATATCCGCGTAAAATCCACGGCTGTCTGCCGACCTCTGCAAACATCCAGCCCAGCTCAATAGCTACCATCGCCATCGGTCCGACCAGAATGAGCGCTAGCAGCAGCCATTTGGGGTAGGGTTTGCGACCTGGCAAACGCTTACGGACCAGATACAGCAGTGGGATGACGAGAATCAGCACTCCTGTAGTGATCTTGAGGTCAAACATATAATGAATAGACAGCGGCGGACGCTCCTCCACCGGATAGTCATTTAACCCCTTAACCTCTGTACTAGGCAAATTACCAGCCAGGATACTAAGTGCATAAGGCACTTTCAGGGCATATTTGATTTCACCGTTTTCGTCCATAAAGCCGCCATATACAAAGGGGGCGTGTGTCATCGTATCAAAATGCCATTCGGCGGCAGCCAACTTCTCCGGCTGATATTTGGCCAGAAATTTACCGGATGCGTCTCCTATCAGCACTGTACTGATGGCAAATACAATGGTACAGGTGGCCGTCAGCTTCAGCGCCTTTTTAAAATAAGGGTGATTACGCCCCCGCAGCATGCTGTAAGCAGCCAGCCCCATCAGCACCCCTGCGCTCAATGTATACGAGGAAGCCAGTACATGGGACACTTTGGTCGGCGTGGCCGGGTTTAGCATAGCCTCGATGGGATGAATATTGGTCATGACTCCATTTTTGAGTGTAAAGCCTTGAGGTTGGTTCATGAACGAGTTCACAGTCGTAATAAAAACCGCTGAGGCAGATGAGGCAATCGCTACCGGGATGAGCAGCATCAAGTGAAAATATTTACTTTTAAACCGATCCCAGGTATACAAATAGATGCCTAGGAATATTGCTTCGATAAAGAAAGCAAACGTCTCTAAAAACAGGGGCAGCGCAATCGCTTGTCCGGCCACCCGCATAAAGGTAGGCCACAGCAAACTGAGCTGTAGACCAATGGAGGTGCCTGTCACGACGCCCACGGCGACAGTAATGACAAACCCCCGAGCCCACCGCCGTGCCAGCAGTGTATAATGCGGATCACCAGTTCGCAACCCGCGCCATTCTGCAAGTGCAATCATTAAGGGTACGCCAACGCCGATGGATGCAAATACGATATGAACAAACAGGGTAATTCCGGTCAGCATCCGGCTTAGCAATACAGGGTCCAGTGAAGACAAATGGGTTTCACTCCTTCATTTCACATTTTTAATAGGGAAAACTTCGAATTCACTCTTGATTACCAACTAGGGAGTCAAGCGAGCTATGCTTTTAATTACGGCATATAGCATAATGGCCGCAATTACTATACATACAATAATGAGCGTTCTTTCCTGCTTGCGGAACATAGGAACGCCTCCTTCACTTATCTTTTGGCGCATTTTGGTAACCTATTTACAGTTTGGTTCATTCAGCTGATTTTTAACCCTGCTTCTGTATTGAATGTAGCAGTATTTCTTTCTAGATATTGTTTTATTCACGACAATACGTTATATTGATATATAGTTAGATAACCTAATTATATGAAAAGAGTGAACTTATGCCGCCAAAACAAAGGAACTTCATCCAGCAATCTCTTCCTCGTCTGGGACCAGAACCTTATCTAGAGTTAATGGATCAAACTGCCCTTGCAGAAACGGACCGGCGACTTGCTCGTATTGGTCTCTTCTTGCTATGGACAGGTGATAATGTGCTCGACGCGGTAGATTTGGATCTAGCTGCTTACGGCCTGACAGAGAGCAAGCTAGATTTACTGTTGCTGTTGACACTGCACCAATCCCAGGTCCAGATGAGTCCCTCTATGATTGCCGACCGTCTGGGAATTCGTCGTGCATCTGTTACATCTCTCCTCGATTGGACAGAGCAACGAGGCTGGATTATCAGAGAACATAGTTCTACAGACCGGCGCAAAATTCATGTACGCATTACAGAAGCGGGTTCTCACCTTGTACAGCAAGTGCTCCCTGTATTTTGGTCTTCCTGTGCTTCCCTAGCGAGTATTTTGGAGCCCGAGGAGCAGATCGTTTTTTCACGGATTATAGAAAAAATCCATCATCATATGGAAGACAAACTGGGGGTGGGTAGGTAATTTTTTTTGAACATATAATTAGTTTATCTAATATATTTAATTGTTTGTATTTCAAATTACTTATTTGATGATGAAGGAGTGTTCTATTGATGAGTAAACTACGAACAAAAGATACCGTTATCCAGAAGGAAAATGTTGCTCTCCCTTATGCATGGATGACTGTAATCCTATGCTGGTCAGCGGTTGTCGTCATGTCCAGCCTGTATGTGACGATCCCTTTGGTCCCTCTCTTTGCTAAAGTATTTGGAAAAACGCTAGCTGAAGCAGCTCTGCCGGGAAGTATCTTTTCCTTAGGCTTTGCAGCGGGATGTCTTATTTATGGAGGATTGTCTGATCGCTTTGGACGCAAGCAGATTATCGTCGCTGGATTGCTCGCATTGACGATCCTTTCGTTATCCCTCAGCTTAACCAGTCAGTATTCTGTATTAGTTGCACTACGCTTGCTTCAGGGCTTGGCGGCAGCCACCTTTTCCCCCGTTGCTCTCGCATACGCCGTAGACATGTTTCCAACCGAAAAACGGGTAACGGCCATCGGCTTTATCAGCACCGGTTTTCTAGTGGCAGGTATTGCCGGACAGGTATTTAGTATTATCATCAGCGAACAAATCGGATGGAATATGGTATTTCGGATGCTAGGTGTTTTGTACGCAATCACCTTCCTGATCGTTCTTTTTTTCCTGCCTAAAGCTCCCTCCCCGCAACGAGGGGTTCGTATTTGGACAGCCTTCGGTCAGTTGGGGACCGTTCTGCGTTCGTATCCTTTATGGTTAAGCTACACGATTGCTTTTGTTCTTCTGATGTCATTTGTGAGCATGTATACGGTTTTGGGAAGCTACCTTGGCAGTCCCGAATTTGGCCTGAATAGTAGACAGATGCTATATGTCAGGTCGGCTGGCATCATCGGCATGCTTCTCTCACCCTTCGCCGGAAAATTGGCCCTGAAATTCGATGTACACCTTGTATTACGTACAGCTCTTCTTCTTTCCATCCTTAGCTTGGCGCTGATGGGAATGACACATTCTCTAATAGCTATCGTGGTATTAAGTGTATGTTTTGTCAGCGGCATTGCCCTGAGTGTCCCTTCACTCATTACAATAGTTGGTCAGCTCGGCGGGGCAGCAAGGGCCATAGCGGTCTCACTATATACCTTCATCCTGTTTGCCGGTACGAGTATAGCCCCTATGCTTTCCATTCGTTTGATGGGGAATGGCGGCAATCAGATGACTACATTTATGCTGCTGGCGGCTGTTCTGTCTGTGGGACTTATCGCCTCCCTGCTCATTCGCCGCCGTCAAAACGATCCACTGAAGCGGGATGCATAATACAACATCCGACTAAAACCGAACTTAAAAGTTACCTATAGTGCCACTGCGCAATCGGATGTTACTTCCCACCGCACCGTCCCCGGATTTCTAGAATAAAACCTATGAAATACTCCTATTTAACAGGTATACTCATCTAAATCATGTGATATATGTCATTGTGTTTTCTCTATAAACGAAAACTCTCTCTTTGGAGACCTACGCAGAATGAGGTACAATACAGATAAGCTATATATGATATATGGAGAACTTTTGAACAGGAGGCTGTACCGAGCTATGAAGATAACATCTATCGAGCCAACTCCCAGTCCGAACACCATGATGCTGCATCTGGATGAGCGGCTGGAAGCGGGTATCCGCAGAACATATACACGGGACAATGAGCGTTCGGCTCCCCCATTTATCCGGCGTATGCTGGCCATTGAAGGGGTCAAAAGCGTGTTTCACACGACTGATTTTGTAGCCCTTGACCGTAAAGGAAATGCCGATTGGTCTACTATTCTGGGTCAGGTCCGGGATCAGCTAGGCGAGGAAGGTGCTGACGCTAATTGGGATTTACCAGAGGAAACCTCTGGGGAAGCGTTTGGCGAAGCACAGGTTTTTGTACAATTTTTTCGCGGCCTTCCCATGCAAATTCGAGTTAAAGCGGGTCAGCAGGAGGAACGAATTTCCTTGTCCGACCGTTTCGTGCAAGCCGTTACCCGTGTAGCAAGTGCAACGCTGATCAAGGAACGTAAGCTGAGTGATTACGGCGTCCGCTACGGTGAACTGCCGGATATTGCCCGCGAGGTTGAGCAGGAATTGGAGGCAGCCTTTCCGCAGGATCGGCTGGAACAAATTATCCAGCAGGCGATTGCCCACGGCGCGGACAACAGCGAATTCGTGGAGGAACGCCGCGAGTGGAGCGATGCCGAGCTAAAGCAAGCCCTGCAACACGAGGACTGGCGCACACGCTACGCTGCGCTGGATCGGCTGGAGCCGACGCCCGAGCATTTGCCGCTGATCCGGCAAGCGCTGCATGACGACAAAATGCAGCTGCGGCGGCTGGGAGTCGTCTATCTGGGCGATATTCGTACACCGGAGGCGATGGAACTGCTGTTCGAGGCGCTGCGCGATCCTTCAGCGGCAGTACGCCGCACTGCTGGCGACACGTTGTCGGACATTGGCGATCCCGTCGCTACCAGTGCTATGATCGGAGCCCTATCGGACAGCAGCAAGCTGGTTCGCTGGCGTGCAGCCCGTTTTCTATACGAGGTTGGGACCGAGGATGCGCGTGATGCGCTGGAGAAGGCCGTCGAAGACCCCGAATTCGAGGTCAGTCTACAAGCTAAAATGGCGCTGGAGCGCATCGAATCAGGCGAGCAAGCCGCAGGTACGGTTTGGCAGCAGATGGCCAAGCGGAACTCCTGATTTAAGAATCGATAAGTGGATTTTCAAAAAATTGTCGATTGTCAGAAGGTGTACAGGTACGATATACTGTAGTTCGCTATACAATATAATATCATGTCATACACCTCATCAACCTGTTTTATGATGAGGTAGAGGTCGCGGATGTAATCAGTACACTGGAGGAGACGCCAAGAGCCGTCTGAGATTCCAGTAGAAAGGTACACCCGCCGAAGTATGCGGAGCTGACTCTTTGTAAATACTCCGTATGCTGGGGCTGCTAACCGAAAGGAGCAGAACTGTCACGCGATGTCCTAACACAGACACGTGTGTTGAGCTATCTTGTTATAGAAGAAGGTATGGTGCGGAATGCATAGACAAGACCGCAGGCGTATTCCCTGCGGTCTTTTGATTTATATACTCCCCCTCCTTCTGGCTCTTGCCCTGACATGAAATACAATTTCATGAAGGAGTGTTTGAACGTGCAACACAAAGCAACACCTGACGCAACCTTGCGTAAAAGTCTCAAAGCCCGCCATATGACGATGATCGCCCTCGGCGGCTCGATCGGAACAGGGCTATTCCTCGCCAGTGGAGGCGCGGTCGCCGAAGCTGGACCCGGCGGTGCCCTGCTGGCTTATGCAGCAGTTGGCCTTATGGTCTACTTCTTAATGACCAGCCTCGGTGAGTTGGCTACGTTTATGCCTGAATCCGGCTCTTTTAATACCTATGCAGGTCGCTTCGTCGATCCGGCTTTTGGTTTCGCCATGGGCTGGAACTTCTGGTACAACTGGGCAGTAACGATTGCTGCCGAATTGGCAGCAGCGACCGTGCTCATCAAATACTGGTTCCCAGAAAGTCACTCTGCTTGGTGGAGTCTGTTATTCTTGGCCATAATCTTCTTGCTGAACGCGTTGACGGTCAAAGGCTACGGTGAGTCCGAATACTGGTTCGCGATGATTAAAATTGTGACTGTAATCATCTTTTTGGCCGTAGGGGTGCTGATGATTTTCGGCATCATGGGTGGTCCTGCGGTGGGATTTGCCAACTTCACGGTAGGAGATGCCCCGTTCCATGGTGGATTCTTCGCTGTATTGGGCGTATTTATGGCTGCGGGCTTTTCCTTTCAGGGAACCGAGCTAATTGGGGTAGCCGCTGGCGAAAGCGAAAATCCGCGTGACAATGTGCCACGTGCCATCCGTCAAATCTTCTGGCGTATCTTGTTCTTTTATATTCTCGCGATTCTCGTTATTGGTTTGATCATTCCGTATACGAATCCGAATCTGTTGCGAGGAGATATCAGTGATATCGGAGTCAGTCCGTTCACGCTCGTATTTGAAAAAGCGGGGCTTGCCATTGCTGCCTCAGTCATGAACGCCGTTATTTTGACTTCCGTATTGTCGGCAGGCAACTCGGGTATGTATGCAGCGACTCGGGTACTGTACGCTTTGGCGCGGGAAGGTAAAGCCCCCCGTTTCCTTGGGCGTATCAATCGACGCGGCATTCCTATGAATGCACTTCTGATTACGACTGCTGTTGGTATGCTGGCTTTTCTCGCCTCCCTGTATGGAGACGGTGTAGTCTATAACTGGCTGCTCAATGCCTCTGGAATGTGCGGATTCATTACGTGGGTTGGGATTGCAGTCAGCCACTATCGTTTCCGCCGTGCCTTTACTGCACAGGGTCACAGTCTGAGTGAACTTCCCTACAAAGCCCGCTGGTTCCCGTTTGGACCGTTGTTCGCCTTTGCTCTATGTATCATTGTCATTATTGGGCAAGGGACGGATGCTTTCACCGGACAGGAGATTGACTGGAAAACGATGATCGCTACGTATATGAGTGTGCCGCTGTTCCTTCTGCTGTGGCTTGGCTACAAATGGATTAAACGTACTAAAATCGTTCCATTAAAAGAATGTGATTTGAGTTCAAATCCGCCTTCGGATAAATAATAGAATACCGTGTGTGATAAAAAGCCCGTCTCCACATATCAGGGAAACACGCTGATACACCTGGTCCCAAGACCGTTATCCGCATGTTCCCCTGTATATGCCCGGAGACGGGCTTTTTCTGTTTATTTGGAAGAAGCAGCTACTTCAGCTGATAAAGACATAGATAAGGCACGACGACTAAAAATACCGTATATGACAGCAATCAGCGTCAAGACTGCTGAAAACAAGTACAAATTAACGATACCCAGATGATCTGCAATCCAGCCCATTAAAAGCAGCGAAATACAAAACGTCAGGCTTGTCAGCGTAGCCTGGGCGGACAGCACCTTAGGCAAATCATGTATCGACACACTCATTTGCATCATCGTGCGGCGGGAGACGACCGACATTTCCGCAGGTAGCCCCATCAACAGCACGATAAGCAGCGTTAGTGGCGGTAATGTGTTCAGTGCATACCAAGCTGTCAGCAGTCCATAGCCTGCCATTCCTGCCAGCATGGCGGGCAGCAGTCTGCGCTGCAACAGCTTGACGCAGGCAAGAACTACGATGCCGCCACCAATCGCCCCTGCAAAATACGCGGCATTGATGTATCCCCACCATGCCTCGCTCTTGTGCAAGACCTGCTGAGCGAAGGCAAGCGTGAACGCGCCTACCCAAACCGATCCCCCCAGCAGGTCAATCATATCCATAAAAATAAGAGCCTTCAGTCTGCGACTGGCTCCGATGAGACTCCAACCTTCTCGCAGTATTTCCTTTTTACGTTTAGGAGGCACCGACGGACTCTCTGATTCCGGACCATACAGCTTATCTTCCAACTGTGCGGGAGGCAAGTCATGGTGCCCTTGTCCCGGCTCGGTTACAGCCTCATAAGCTGAGACATCTCCATTTTGCACCCTTGTTCCAGGCTGAAGCAAATAATGGGCTTTGCCTTCTAGGGGATCTCGAATCAAGCTGGTGAAGATCAGCGCTATCATATACAGACCGCCAGCCACCAGCAATGTTTTTTCCGAGCCCAGCATAGCTACGAGCACCCCACTAAGCCCCCACCCCGCTAATTGCACCGTCTGATCGCTGACCGATACCAGACTGTTTGCCCGCATGAGCCCTTCCCCGGAAGCAAGGCGGGGAATCAGCGCGTTGCGCGCAGGTGTAGTCCAGCCGTCCAGAAAGGACATGGCTGTCACCAACGCAAACACAATCACCCATACGGGCTCCGTGCCCGCTGACCACAAGTGGCCCAGCAGTACAGCGAAGAAGGCCAGTTGTCCGAACTGGGAAACGAATAAAATAAATGGAAGCTGGAACCGGGCCAAAATGAGCGGTGCCAAAAAGCCGCTGATCATCTGTGCACCCATTCGCAGCAACGGAACGAGCACCGAAGAGAAGATCGAATCCGTTTCATGAAAAACCAGAGACACAAGTGCCATAATATAAAGAATGTCGGCCGCATTGGACATCGTCTGCGTGCCAAGCAAATAGGTAAAGGAACGCTTGTGCATATAAATTAGAATACTCCTTTGTTAATGTAGCTTTTTACAGCAAAATCATCAGGTCCATTTTAGGGTTACACGAAGATTGCCGGTACTTCCAAGATCCGTAATCTGATAGGAAATGGACTTCAAGCCAAGTTGATATAAGGATTGCAAATCCTCCTTGAGACTTCGTTCCGTCCCCTGATAGCCGAAGGTAAGTGACGTTCCTCCCTTATTTATCACCTTATGAACCTGCTCCTTGATATCGGCGGATGATTTGACCAGCCCCTTGCCGTCTTGCAATGGATACTCCAGGTTATTGTACAGTTTTTGATACACGGTAGCCTTTGATCCTCCAGTAGCTATCAATGCCGATAAGGTTTCCCGATACGATGTATTCGCCTGAGGGTATTGTTTCACCCATGAGTGATCCCGCCGCATTTCTGAATCCGTCAGCAGATAATATGAAGTGCTTACCTCGTTCGCGCGATCGGGGGTCGGGTCATCCCATGTCGTATCCATGTGATACCATCGGCCATCTAATAAAACAAGATTCCATGCATGCAACTGTCCCCCTGCTCTACCCTCCACAATCCGATTCGTAATCCCTGCTCGTTCGAGCATTTTATAGGCCAACAGCGAATAACCCTGACACACTGTGCTGCCCGTTTTCAGGCCATCGTAGGCTGTGTACTTTTGCTGTGCTTCATCATACTTTAGGCGAACGACGATCCAATCATGAATGGCCTTCACCTTTTCGTGATCCGTCATTCCTTTCGTAATGATATCCCCCAACACAGCTTGAACTGTGCTATCCACATATGCCGTCTGTTCCTTCGTCTCCCGGTAGCTTAAACGAATCGTAACCTGGGCGGAGGTGGTTGTGCCTGTATAGCTGAATGCGTAGCTTTTGATCGTATAATTCACATACGGATCGCTCTCCATCGCCTGTTGGATGGCTGTCTGTAGCTGCTGCTTGAGACCGTTCACTCGCCCTTGATATGTAAAGGTCAGCGTTTCACTCCGCGTAGCCATTGCCTGTAAAAGCTTGTTCTGAAGCTGCTGCGAGGATACGGAGGAAGTCGGCTTGACCGACGACGCATACACATTGCTGCCCCACTCTACAGCCTGCGGCAGCAACACAGCCAGCGCCGCACCTGCAACCAGACATTTTACAAGCCTAACCCCGATTTTTCTGTTCATACAGAGCGTTCCTGCCCTTCTTAGCATAGTTGTAAACAGCTCTATCTTACCATAAAAACAGTTGCCCCAAACGCTCTAGTTTTGTCGGTTGCAGGCGAGTAAGAGTGCATTTAAAGGCAGGTTGTGACACCATGCTCTGCTATATAACAGTTGGGAGCTTAGGCAAACATGTCGTTCGCAGAGAATTTTATCACAGCAATCTAGTACTCCTCATGATATGGTACTGGCATCGGAAGTAAATGATATTGATTCTCATTCTAGATCAGAAAGGCTGAGCACCATGCCAGAATGTATCTCGCTCCTTCGTACGCCATTAGGCCAAACTGTGCGTTTGCAATCTCTTGCCCCTCTTCATCCCTCATTGCGCCGACGCTTAACAGACATGGGCATCAACGAAGGCTCCATCATACGCTTAAAAAAAATCAGTCTATTGGGCGGTCCTATTGTTATTGAATGCAACGGACAGCTGGTCGGTCTCCGTCAAAATCAAGTGAAACAACTGGAGGTTGTTCCGACATGGACATGATCGCTCTTTTTGGCAATCCCAATACAGGTAAAACCTCATTATTCAACAAGCTGACTCGTACGTATGCAGAAGTAGGCAACTGGTCCGGCGTCACCGTGGAAAAGAAAACAGGAATTCTGCGTGACAAGTCTGCCGTATTGGTGGATTTGCCGGGTGCCTATTCTTTACTCCCTCTGTCGCTGGATGAAGGCGTCGCTACTCGTTATTTGCTGGAGGAGCCGCCTGCGGCGCTGATTAACATCGTGGATGCCTCCCAGCTCCAGCGCAATCTTTATCTGACTGTACAGCTATTGGAATACGGTCGTCCGCTTGTACTCGGCTTAAACATGACTGATGTAGCCGATGCCACCGGTCTTCGGGTAAACAAGGAACTGTTGGCTGATCAATTGAACGTTCCCATTATTCCTATGGTGGCACGTACAGGTAGCGGAAGTAAGCAAATGCTTGCTTCCCTTCGAGAGGTCAGACATACATCCAATGCTTTTCAACTGGATTACGGCCCCGCCGTCGAAGCTGCTATTAAAGATATTTGCAACTTGCTGCCGAATACATCTGTGCCTCAGCTCCGTTGGGCCGCATTACAATGTCTGGAAAACAATCCGGTCGTCATGGAATGGATGACGAATGAGAAACAGCGTGAACAAGTAACGGCACGCATCCAGCGTTGCGAAGAAGAGCTTCTCAGGGAAGGGTATACCATCCCCCCCGCTCAGCATATTCGTTCTGTACGAACAGCATGGATTGCTGCGCTGTGCAGCAAGGCAATTGACACATCCAAACTCAAACCTCACAGCCTGACGGATAAGCTGGATGCATTGCTAACTCATCGGTACTTGGGGATACCGATCTTTTTACTGCTGATGTACGCTACTTTCAAGTTTACCTTCGATTGGGCGGGTACAATTCTTTCAGATATGCTGGATGAATTTTTTTCAGGGACACTCAGCAGCTGGATTTCTGAATTACTCGTTCACCTGAACGCCTCCGCTTTTACCCAAAGTCTAGTCGTGGACGGCATCGTGGCTGGGGTCGGGGGTGTGCTAGTTTTTCTGCCTCAAATTGCTATTTTATTTCTGATTATCTCGGTGATTGAAGACTCTGGGTATATGGCACGGGTCACGATACTCATGGATCGCTTGATGCAGGCTGTTGGCTTGAACGGGAAAAGCTTCATTCCCTTCATTATTGGATTTGGTTGTAATGTTCCGGCCATTATGGCGGCACGCACCATCGAACAACCAAGAGAACGCCTCATTACAACGTTGCTGGTACCCTTTATGTCATGCTCGGCCCGCTTGCCAGTCTATGCGTTGTTTGCAGGTGTGTTTTTCCCGTCACATGCGGCAAGCATTATCATGCTGATGTATGTGTTAGGGATCACCGTATCGCTTGTACTTGCCAAAATTTTTTCCAAAGTATCTATTTTATCAGGTGAGCCTTCCCTCTTCATCGTGGAGCTCCCTCCCTATCGGGTACCGCAGGCTCTTACCTTATTTCGCAGCACATGGGAAAAGGTCAAAGGCTTCGTCCGTAAAGCCGGAACGATTATTCTTGCAGGCTCCGTTGGCATCTGGCTCTTGTCCAATTTCGGTCCGCAGGGCTTCGGGGTAGAAATGGATGACAGCCTGCTCGCTACAATTGGAGGATGGTTTGCACCTCTATTGGCCCCTCTTGGTTTTGGTACCTGGCAAGCAGGCGCGTCCCTGCTCACAGGTTTTATGGCCAAGGAGGTAGTCGTATCGACTATGAATATCATTTACCACGTTCCCGATATGCAGGGATTGGAACTGCAAGTCAGTCATGCTTTTACACCGCTTGCCTCATTTAGCTTTATGGTGTTCATTCTGTTGTATGTGCCGTGTCTGGCCACGGTAGCGGTTATTCGCAAAGAGACACTCTCTTGGCGATGGACTGCATTTTCTGTGATCTATCCTTTGGCCGTTGCATATATCATCGCCGTCTTGATCTATCAGTGTGGCAGATTATTAGGTTGGGGTTAATTCAGGCCCTACAGTATATAGAAGGAAGTGGATTCCATGATCAATGTAATTATTTTATTGGCGATCCTCGGTTATAGTGCGTGGGTGTTAGTACGATTTTTGCGAAAAAGCCGCCAAGGCGCCTGTGCCGGCTGTTCATCAAGCAAGTCATGTCCGGGCTGTGCCGTGAGCTCAGTGAATGAAGATCATCCGAAAATGAAGAAAAGTATTTAATTCATAACATCATCACATATAAAAAGCGGCTTCGGGGATTTCTACACCCGAAGCCGCTTCTCATTTAAGCTCAAAGCTCACCATATTACCGATAGACCGCCAAATGCTCACTTAGCTCCCGTGTGTGTAGATACACTTCACGGTATAGCTCGTATAAGCCTTCATATTGTGCCACACGTTCTGGGTTCGGCGAATATCTTGCTGCTTCACGCAGAAAAGCTTCAGCGCACGCTTGCAGCGATTCAAACCACCCGCTACCATAGGCAGCCAGCATAGCTGCTCCCAAGGCAGGTCCCTGCTCACTTTCCAGCTTGACGATATCCGCGTTAAAAATATCGGCCTGCATTTGCAGCCACGCCTCATTACGCGCACCGCCGCCGATGGAAATCACTTCATTCACCGTTTTTCCCGTGCCTCTAAGAATATCAATGGATTCCTTGAGCGAAAACGTAATTCCCTCCAGCACCGCTCGTGTAAAATGCGCAAGCTTATGCCCTGCATCCATCCCGATAAAGCTGCCTCGAATAGTTGCATCCGGATGAGGCGTACGTTCGCCTACGATATAAGGCGTGAACAGCAGCCCGCGGCTGCCCGGCTCGACCGAGTTCACATCTTCCAACAATGCGTCAAAGGAATGTTCTGGCGCAAAGGTATCCTTAAACCAGGTCAAGCTGTATCCAGCCGCGAGTGTAACTCCCATGATATAATAAGCATCCTGCTCACTATGATTAAAAAAATGGGCTCGCCCCTGAACGTCGATATCCTTGCGTTCCTCATAGGAAAGTACAACTCCTGAGGTGCCGATGCTGCACAAGGTGCGGCCTTCGCTCAAAATGCCAGCGCCAATCGCGCCACATGCGTTGTCTGCTCCACCTGCATAGACCTTGGTCTCAGGCGAAAGCCCGCTCTGCTCCGCAATCTCCGGCAATAGTGTACCCGTCTGGTCAAAGGATTCCACCAGTGGCGGGAACAGCGACAACGGCAAATCAAACGCAGCAGCGATCTCTTCGCTCCACTGCTTGTTCGCGATATCCAGCAGTAATGTGCCCGCCGCATCCGAATACTCCATCGCCAGTTCTCCTGTGAGATAGTAGCGCACATAATCTTTAGGCAGCATAAAATGGGCCGCACGAGCCAGCACGTCTGGCTCATGCTCCTGCACCCACAGCAGCTTGGGCAGCGTGAAGCCTTCCAGCGCGCGGTTGCGCGCGATACTTAGCAGCGCTGGCCCGAGCTGTTCTTCAATACGGCGGCATTGTGCCGTTGTGCGCGTGTCATTCCAAAGAATAGCCGGACGAAGCACTTGGCCTTCCTTGTCAGTCAGCACAAGCCCGTGCATCTGCCCCGAAAAGCTAATGCCGTCCACAGCATCTGTTCCGCCGATTCCGGCCTTCTCCACAAGCTGTTTCAGTGATGCTAACGTGCCACTGACCCAGTCCTCAGGATGCTGTTCGCTATACCCTGCTTTCGGCTGATGGAGAGGATAGGACTGTGAGTTTTCATAAGCCACTTGCCCCTTGCGGTTGACCAGCACCGTTTTAACTGCGCTGGTACCCAAATCCACGCCGATGACATAACGCTCCTGCTCCTGATTTAGCTTCTCCTGCATTGGAGTTCCTCCTTCCCTTTATCGTGAAATCCTTATTTCATATATAAGCTCTGGCATTAATCAGCCAAAATGTATTGATTTAATGTTGCTTTCAGATATTCCTGACGACCGGATACGTTTTTGCGTGGTGTTTCGTTCGCCAGAGCATATTCAGCCAGAGAAGCAAGCGTTGCTTTTCCGGATACAATATCTGCTCCAATGCCTTCCTTAAAGCTGCTGTACCGCTTCTCAATAAAGTCCTCGAACACACGATCCTCGATCAGTTTGGCGGCAACCTTCAACCCCTTCGCATACGTATCCATACCTGCAATGTGCGCAAGGAACAAGTCTTCTGGTTCAAACGATGCTCTGCGCACCTTGGCATCAAAGTTGATACCGCCACGGCCCAGACCTTCATTTTGCAACACTTCATACATGGTTAGTGTGGCATCATACAGATCAACCGGGAATTCATCCGTATCCCAGCCCAGCAGCAAATCGCCTTGGTTGGCATCTAGGGAACCCAGCATGCCGTTAACCCGTGCTACACGTACTTCATGATCAAAAGTATGACCCGCCAAGGTTGCATGGTTAGCTTCCAGATTCAGCTTGAAATGCTGATCCAGATCATATTTTTGCAGGAAGGCAATCGTCGTCGCCGCATCAAAGTCATACTGATGCTTGGTTGGCTCCTTCGGTTTTGGCTCAATCAGGAACTGAGCGTCAAAACCGATTTCACGCGCGTAGTCCACAGCCATATGGAACATCCGTCCCAGATTGTCCTGTTCCAACTTCAAATCTGTATTCAGCAGTGTTTCGTAGCCTTCACGGCCTCCCCAGAATACATAGTTATCTGCGCCCAGACGTTTGCCCACTTCCAGTCCTTTTTTAATTTGAGCAGCTGCGTGTGCGTATACATCTGCATTGCAAGTTGTCGCAGCTCCATGCAAATAACGTGGATGGCTAAACATGTTCGCCGTGTTCCACAGCAGCTTTTTCCCCGTAGCCTTCATGTGCTCCTCAATCAGATCCACGATGGTATCCAGATTGCTGTAAAATTCCTTCAGTGACGCGCCTTCAGGTGCAATATCCACATCGTGGAAGGCGAAATAAGGTAAATTCAGCTTATCCAGCAGTTCAAAGGCAGCTTCCACACGTGCCTTCGCCAAATCTAGTCCAGTAAACTTGGACCATGGACGTTCCGCAGTCTCTACTCCAAAAGGATCAGAGCCACCTGCAACCAGCGTATGCCAATACGCCATACTAAACCGCAGATGCTCCTCCATCGTTTTTCCCGCTACCATTTCCTGAGGATTATAAAATTTAAATGCAAAAGGATTATCGGATTGCTTGCCCTCGAATTTAATTTTAGATACTTGTTCGAAATAAGCCATTATAAGTTCCTCCTTTGTAGTAAACGTTTACAAAAACGATTCTAGCACAGCCAAGAAACTTTGTCTATTGCTTAAACTAAGTTTATTTTTATGATATAATAACGGGAATTACATCAACAGGAAGTGAAAATAACCATGAATGTTACTGGCGATCAGGCGCTTGTCAAAAAGCTGAATAAATCCATTGTATTGGAGCGAATCCGCCTTCATGCCCCTCTATCGCGGGCACAGTTATCCAGTCAAACCGGATTAAACAAGGCCACCGTGTCCAACCTGGTTGCAGAGCTTATCACCGATGGATTGGTGTATGAGACAGGATTAGGAGAATCCAGCGGTGGGCGTAAACCTTTAATGCTGCTGTTCAACAGCCGTGCAGGCTTTGTGCTCGGTATCGAGGTTAGCGTACAGTACATCAAGGGTGCTCTGACCGATCTGGCAGGTACCATTGAAACAGAGCTTACCCTTTCTCTAACCCAGCATGATCCTGACTTTGTCATCGAACAAATCCGTAAGCTCGTTCAGAAACTCATGCAGGTCACTCCTCCCTCCCCTCACGGTATTGTTGGCATTGGGTTGGGGGTACCCGGTATGGTGGATGAAACCGGAAATGTTTTATTCGCACCCAATCTGGGCTGGGAAGAGGTTCCGCTGCGTCAACAGCTTGAGACAGAGCTGGGTCTTCCCGTAGTGGTGGATAATGAGGCCAACGTCGGTGCACAAGGTGAATTGTACTATGGTATGGACGCCGATCATCGGCAGCTTGTGCGGGATCTGGTCTACATCAGTGCAGGCTCCGGGATCGGGGCCGGAATTATCATTGATGGCAAGCCGTATCAAGGGGCTTGGGGATACGCGGGTGAGAGTGGGCATATGTCCATAGACTGGAACGGGCGCCTCTGCTCCTGCGGCAGCCGAGGCTGCTGGGAGCTGTATGCTTCGGAGAAAGCGTATGTAGCATCCGCATTGAAATTGCCTGCACATAATACAGCGGAATTACTCCCGTTTGCCCGGCAAGGTGATGCGAGTACATTAAGCGTCCTTGGTGAAATCGGGCGCTATTTAGGTGTAGGTATTACCAATATTGTGAACAGCCTCAACCCCGGCATGCTTATCATTGGCGGTCCGCTTGCGGAAGCCAGACCTTGGTTGGAGCAAAGTATGCGTACAGTGATCGAAGAGCGGGCCCTGCCCTATCACCGTCGGCAATTACAGATTCGTTTCTCCACGCTTGGCAGCCGTTCGACGATGCTAGGTGCTGCCTATGCGGCAACGGCTCCTTTTCTCGGGCGTGTACGTGTATCTTTGTAAAAGACCAAAAAACAGGCCCCCGTCGCAGTATGCAACTGCGGCGAGGGCCTTGTTTAAACCATATGAAAATCACATGCTGTTAGGCTGGATTAAGCGTTCAACACTTTTTCAAACTTGGTTTTGTTCATACCGGAAATACGTTCTTCCCCAATCAGAGTCAATGGAACGGCACGAATGCCCATATCCCACACCTCTTGAGCAAAAGCTTCATTCGTTTCAATGTTGCGCTCTTCGTATTCGACGCCTTTTTCAGCCAGGTAGCTTTTTACTTGACGACAATGCGGGCAGTTTGTAGATGTGTAAACTATTGCTTTTTCCATGAATATCACCTCATCATTTATTTTGTTACATCATATTTATACACACTTGCAAGTATTACAGGGCCAGTGCACTGTGCTCCAGACTTTCAATGTATTTCTCGCTGTCCATAGCAGCCATACAACCACTACCTGCTGCGGTAATCGCTTGTCTGTAGCGTGTATCCTGTACGTCGCCACAAGCGAATACGCCAGGCACGTTTGTTTCGGAAGTACCCGGATTAACGACGATATAACCGTTCGCATCCGTTGTAATTTGTCCCGCAAGGAAGCCTGTATTCGGATGATGTCCAATCGCCACGAATACGCCGCTCACTGTAATGATTTCCTCTTCACCTGTTGCATTGTTCAGCACTTTCAAGCCAGTTACTCCGTTTTCGTCTGCAACTACTTCTACAGGAGTACGATTGAGCGCCCATTCAATTTTGCTGTTCGCACGAGCACGATCCTGCATAATTTTAGAAGCTCTCAATTCTTCACGACGATGTACCAACGTTACTTTGGAGGCAAAACGAGTCAGGAAATTAGCTTCTTCCAGTGCAGAGTCCCCACCACCGATAACAACGATTTCTTTGCCACGGAAGAAGAACCCGTCACAGGTAGCGCAAGTGCTCACGCCGCGTCCGATGTTATCCTGTTCACCGGGAATCCCCAGGTATTTGGCAGTCGCCCCTGTGGAAATAATCAGCGTATCGGTAACCAGTTCACCCAAACCTTCTACATCCAGTGTAAATGGACGAGCAGTTGTGTCTACCTTGTTCACCCAGCCTGTGCGGAATTCAGCGCCAAAACGCTCCGCTTGCTTACGCATATTATCCATCAAATCGGGTCCCATGATTCCTTCAGGAAAGCCTGGAAAATTCTCAACTTCTGTAGTCGTGGTTAATTGTCCGCCTGGCTGCGGTCCTTCGATCACCAGCGGGTTCATATTAGCACGTGCCAGGTAAATAGCGGCGGTCAAACCGGCAGGGCCGGTACCTATAATAATGGACTTGTACATATCTTGGTTCCTCCTAAAATATCATAAGTATTATATAGCGAGTTTTCGGTACCGGGCGCTGGGCTGCTGCATATACTCTAAAAGTACTGCTGGCAGAAGCTCATCCCAAAAAGTGGACACCCGGATGTTGTAAAAACGAATCACTTGTTTTATAGCCTTTTATGACTTAGACTGATTCTAAATCCTAATTTCATTATGCGGAAAGAGCTGTAAACAGTCAAATGAAGTTTTCATGAAGCGAAGCTTAAAGATAAATGAGGTATGGAGGGATTATCCCGATTATGAATGACGTTTTCGTAGGTAGCTTAATTTCTGCCTTGTCCACTGGACTTGGCGCCGTGCCTATTCTGTTTATGCGTAATATCACGCACCGGCTTCGTGATGTTCTACTGGCTTATGCCGCAGGAATTATGACCTCTGCATCGGTGTATAACCTGATTCCAGAAGCGATACAGCATTCCAATTGGTTCGTGCTGACTGCGGGGATTTTGCTCGGTTGCCTCGTATTACTGGTGATGGAAATGTATATCCCCCATGCCGATTTGGAGGACCCGGATTCCAAAACTTTTCAATTGGAGTCCAAATCTTTTCTCATCATCGCAGCTATTACGTTGCACAACTTGCCGGAAGGGCTCTCTGTTGGGGTCAGCTACGCGAGTGAGACTCAGAATCTAGGCAATCTCATTGCCTTCTCTATCGGTCTGCAAAATGCCCCGGAAGGCTTTATTGTAGCGTTATTCCTGGTGAATCAAAACATTGGGCGTTTCAAGGCATTGGGCATTGCTACCCTAACCGGGGCTGTGGAAATCATCACCAGTCTGATCGGCTTTTACTTGAGCAGCTGGGTGAACGGACTGGTGCCGTATGGTCTTGCTTTTGCTGCCGGGGCTATGATGTTTATCGTTTACAAGGAACTGATTCCCGAAAGTCACGGGGATGGTAACCAGCGAATCGCCACATTTTCCTTTATTCTTGGCTTGATTACGATGATCGGGCTAACCGAATGGCTATAGCCGTGCAACACAAAAAGGCTGTCTTCTGCCTGTATTCCAGACAGTAAAGCAGCCTTTTTGTCATGTTCAAATGAAGGGATCTCATTTTTTTCGGTTCATGGAACGCAGTGCTTCACGATACTGCTCGTCCTCACTTTTGGAATTCTCCTTCTCTCCATTAGAGAGTCGGGAATGTCCATCCTTTTCTTCGTCCTTTCCAGCAAAACCACGCAAAGCCGCACGATAATCCTGGTCCCCGTAGGCACCTTCTGTATTCTCGCGATCTTTCTCCACCTTTATATCCGTTTGGATATCAGGCAATTTGTGCTGCTCCTCTGCACGATGTTCTTCAACGCTCGAATTCTTAGGCTGGATCTCTCCCGTATGCTCCGTCAATTCATGCGCCTTGGGTTCCACCTGCACAGGATATGGACGTTTGCTTCTTTGCCGGGATTCCTCTTGGTTGGGGCGATTCTTGGCCGAGGACTTGCGCGTCATCTTCGTATTAAATACCAGCAAAAAGATAAAGGCAACCACAGCTACTACAATAAAAGCAATGGTCATCGGCGGCCTCCTATTCTTTTTCGGCGTTACGGTACCGTCCCGCCATCTCAGCGACCCGTTTGCCCAAAGAGCGACCTAACGCAAGATCATCCCCCGTTGGAAGGTTGGGCGGCCCATCGGGGTCTGTCTCCACCGGACATGTTACCCCTACGCCGTAATAGGAGCCGTAGAGCGCATTCTCTGTGATGCTAGCGGGCAGGCCTACAATAATCATACCTTGATGAAGCATAGGAGTAATCAAATTCAACAGCGTTGATTCTAATCCACCATGAACGGTAGCGGTTGTGCAAAACACAGCCCCGATTTTGTCCACTAGCTTGCCCTGCGCCCACAGATACCCCAGCCTATCAATCCAACTCTTCAGACCGCTACTGATGGTACCAAAATGACCCGGGCACCCCCATATGATCGCATCTACGCTTACAAGCTCATTCACATCGGCCTCATTCACATGTTTTAGCATCACTTCTGTGTGATCCAGGCGTGCCCCTTCTGCGATCGAGCGAGCAAGACGTTCGGTATGTCCATTTTCACTGTCATATACAATCATAATTCTGGTCGTCATTATGCACATCATCCTTTGTCAGCAAGATCATCCTTTTGGCATACGCTCTTAACCTTTCCCAAAACCCATCTGAATATTATGAATCGTTTGACGAATACTTTGAACATCCAAAAATACTAGGGAGGCATGCACAATATGAATTCGCGCGCCATATTAGTTAACCTGCTGGTAATCATCATTATTCTGGCAGGAGGTGGAGCCGCCGCCTATTACTACAATCAGTCCGCCAACTACATAAAAACCGATAATGCCCAAGTGAGCGGACAAGCGGTTACCGTTGCCTCTCCAAGCGCGGGCAAGCTCACAGGTTGGAATGCTGAAGTTGGTAAGACGTACACCGCTGGCAGCACGCTGGGCAGTGTTGAAGGAGGCGGAAGCCGAATTAGCGTTACGATTCCAACTGATGGTACCGTTGTGCAGCAAACGGCTGTCAACAACTCGATAGTCGGGGCGGGTACACCTTTAGCGAAAGCCTTTGATCTGAACAATCTTTGGATTACTGCCAATATAGACGAAACGGCCGTGCAGGATCTCCAGGTAGGTCAGACCGTAGACGTGTATATTGATGCTTACCCGGATACATCCCTGAGCGGTAAGCTCGAAAAGATCGGTCTGGCGACCGCCTCCACCTTTTCACTGCTGCCTACTTCCAATACCACTGCCAACTATACCAAGGTGACGCAGGTCGTGCCTGTTACCATTTCCATTCAAGGTTACAAGGGGCTGGGAATTATCCCGGGAATGAGTGCGACGATCAGAGTTCACAAGTAGGAGGCTGTCATGGATCAAAAAATGTCCGTCGGACGCATTCTGTCCGTGCTGCTGCTAGGCGCCTTCATTTCGATTTTGAATCAAACGTTGCTGAACGTGGCGATTCCGCACTTGATGAATGATTTCAATGTGTCTGCCACAACCGTTCAATGGCTATCCACCGGATATATGCTGACCAACGGGATTTTGATTCCAATCACCGCTTTTCTCATTGAGTCATTCGGGACACGTGCCCTGTTC
This sequence comes from Paenibacillus sp. EKM211P, assembly GCF_011066175.1. Lineage (NCBI taxonomy): Bacteria > Bacillati > Bacillota > Bacilli > Caryophanales > Paenibacillaceae > Paenibacillus > Paenibacillus sp. EKM211P. Next base: position 171,581 of record NZ_JAAMNS010000005.1, on the reverse strand, counting down.
ATATCCGCGATGGGGTTATTTACTGCCGGGTCTGTCGTCTGCGCTGCCAGCACCGGCTTCGCGCCTATGCTGGTTGGACGCGTGATTCAAGCCAGCGGTGCGGGCATCATCATGCCTGTGGTGATGAACGTGTTCCTGACTGTATTTCCTCCCGAAAAACGGGGGGCTGCTATGGGAACCATGGGGATCGCCATGATGTTTGCTCCGGCGGTAGGACCCACTTTATCTGGCTGGATTGTGGAGCACTACAGTTGGCGGCTGCTATTTTTATTAGTAATTCCGCTGGCGATCATTGATATTCTGTTTGCTGTGCGCTGGCTCAAAAATGTGTCCAAGCTGACAAAACCGCATTTTGACCTGCTGGGAACCATTTTTTCCACCCTTGGTTTTGGCCTTTTGTTGTATGGCTTTAGTTCAGCTGGAGACAAGGGCTGGAGCAGCAATACAGTTATACTCTCGCTCGCTTTTGGGATCGTGTTTATTGTGTTTTTTGTCGTGCGTGAGCTGAACATGTTGGAGCCTATGCTGGAATTCCGTGTATTTAAATATGATATTTTTACGGTATCTACGCTGGTTGGGGCTACGGTCAATATGACCATGTTCGGCGGGATGCTGCTACTGCCGATCTATTTGCAAAATATACGCGCCTTTACACCGCTGCAATCCGGTCTGCTGCTGTTGCCGGGTGCACTGCTGATGGGTGTGATGTCACCGATATCAGGGGCAGTATTCGATCGTATTGGCGCGAGACCGTTGGCGATCATCGGGCTAATCATTACGGCAGTCACGACATGGGAATTCAGTCTGCTGACCGATGCCACCACCTATGGACATATTATGATCATCTATACGATTCGCAGCTTCGGGATGTCACTGCTGATGATGTCCGTCCAGACGGAAGGGCTCAACCAGTTGCCTCCACATCTCGGCAGCCATGGTACTGCCATGTCCAATACAGTACGGCAAATCGCCGGATCTATCGGTACCGCTTGGCTCATTACTGTAATGAGCAGCCGGACTACGGTTCATATGGCAGATTATGCGAATGTAGCTACCACAGCCAATGTCTCTGTAACTGAAGGCGTATCACAACTGGGACAGACCCTCGCACAAACAGCGGGTATTTCTGCGGAAAGCGGCTCTGCACTCGCGATACAACAGGTATACGGAAGGGCTGTTACAGAATCGACGATCCATGGTATTAATGATGCCTTCATCATTGCAACCGGAATTGCACTGGCGGGATTACTGTTTTCCCTGTTCTTGCGGCGGTCTACACCGCGTCGTAGATAGTCGTACAGCAGTCGCGATTAGAAGTATGAGATAAACTTTGCCTTGCATACAAAATAGACTAACACTACTAAAGAAAGAAGGAGCATTCATCCCCCTTGGATGTATGAGGGTTGAATGCTCCTGACTGTTTGTAATCTTGTGATTTGTGAATTAGTTTATAGTCTTATGACCGCAATAAGCGCAGGCCGTTCAAAATGACAAGCAGTGTACTACCTTCATGCCCAATGACCCCAAATGGCAGGGCTATATTTTGCACAAAATTACTGATCACCAGCAGCACAATGACACTTACCGCGAAGATCATATTTTGTTTGACCACTCGCTGCGCCTTGCGCGCCAGTGCTATCGTCGGAGCAATCTCCTCAATTCCGTCGTTCATTAGTACCACGTCTGCGACCTCCAGGGCTGCTCCGCTGCCATGCATCCCCATGCCTAGCCCTACGGTTGCTGCGGTCAAAGCCGGAGCATCGTTCACACCGTCGCCGACCATGACGACATGCCCGTATTGCTCCCGCAACATGCGAATATGACTGACTTTATCCTCCGGCATTAAGCCAGCATATACTTCGTCTACTCCAGACTCTGCCGCGATCACGGCAGCCGTTTCCGGACGGTCTCCGGTCAGCATGACAACCCGAATCCCCTGTGCTTGCAGGCGTTTCACAGATTCTCGTGCCTGTGGACGCAGCTCATCACGTAGCGCCAGCATTCCGACAATCCGATCATCCGCGAGAATGATGGATACGGTTTTGCCCTCGGCTTCCAGTCGGGCTCGACTCTCCACCCACTCTGGCTCAGCCAGAAGACCAGGTTCATCCAGCACGTTCGTGCGACCGATTTTCCATTTCACCCCGCCTATGATGCCTTCCATTCCCCATCCGGTAAGGGCCTGCACTTGCTCGGCTGTGAGCAGCTCTCTCTGTCCCAATTCAGCTTCGGCTTTGGCTACAATCGCTCGCGCCAGCGGATGTAAGGAATAGCTTTCGATTGTCGCGACAATGTGCAATAGCTCATCAGCATCGTAATCTGGGGCGACAATCCAATCCGTGACCACAGGTGAGCCCTTCGTTAACGTGCCCGTTTTGTCAAAAGCAACAACCGAAGTTAATGCCATATTCTCCACATGCGCGCCACCTTTGAACAGGATGCCCCGCCGGGCACGATTGGAAATGGCCGATAGCATCACCGGCATAATGGATGACACGAGCGCACAAGGTGAGGCTACGACAAGGAACACCATCGCCTTGTAAAAAGCCGCTGCCCACGTCCAGCCTAATGCTAGGGGTGCACCCACAATGACGATCAGCGTGACGGCAACAACAATTCGGGCGTATACCGATTCGAATGTTTTAATAAACCGCTGGGAATCGGGAACCTCGGTCCGTGCCTCTTCTACCATACGAATGATTTTTGAAAATAAAGTATCTTCCGAGGACTGGCTGACCTCTACATATAGCACGCCTTCTCCATTAATGGTGCCTGCATATACTTCGTCACCTGCTACCTTGTTTACCGGAACAGATTCCCCGGTAATGGATGCCTGATTCACGGCTGACACGCCCTTGGAGATTCGGCCGTCCGCCGGAATTAATTCGCCCGGCTTTACAAGCAACAGATCGCCTGGCAACAGCTGCTCAATGCCAACCGTTTCTGTTCCGTCGTGAGACAAGCGCAAAGCCGTTTCCGGTTTTAACGCCATGAGCTCGGAAATGTCCTTACTACTACGCTCCGTGGTATAGCTCTCCAGCGCACCGCTGAGTGCAAAAATAAAGATCAGCATAGCTCCTTCATTCCAGTAGCCAATAGCCGCAGCTCCTAAAGACGCAGCGATCATGAGCAAATTAACATCCAGATCATGTTCTCGGATCAGGGTTTCAATCCCTTCTCTGGCTTTGGACCAGCCTCCAAGGGCATAAGACACTACATAGAGAATGATGGATAGCCATTGCCACCAATGTGAGACCCCCCATGCCATCAGCATTAGCATTCCACTGCCTAGAGCAGCCTGCATCTCCTTATTTTTCAGCATGCTTTTGAGCTGAAATTGCGGTTTGCGATTGGGACCGGGTCGTCCGCTGCCACTGTTTTTTGAAAGTGCTCGGTTAGAGGGAGACAATGTATCTTGTAATCGTTGAACTGCTTGCATCTTGTCACGTTCCTTTCCATTTTTGGTTCCTTGTACTTGCATCTCATTGAGAATGATATCCATTGTTAAGTGCCCTAAAATAGCACATGCTGCTTCGGGAAGCCCGAAGCAGCATGTTTGGCAATGAGAATGATAATCATTTTTGCATCTATACAATTATTTTGCTTTAGAGAAACTTTTGTTTTATTATATACCCTTTCTTTTCCACTTGTAAACTGCTAATAGCCTAAATAAAAAAAGATACCCGCGCAAACAACGCAGGTATCCTCTATCCTCTATATTTCAAAGCGTTCTATTCAGGATTTGCAAAATTCGATTCCAGTCGCTCCAAAGTGCAATATATAGACGAACTAGACCATTTCGATCTATATATTGTTCATTGAAAGTCGCTTACTGGATTCTTGCAAAATCCTCTATCACATGAATTCAGGTTATCTTCAGACTATAGTGGAAACTTCCACGCATGGGTGTGTGCAATTTCTGAAGTGTGTTGACGATTGGGTTGCTGTTGCAGTCTCCAACGCGCAGCCGCAAGGCGCACAGCAGGAACTGTTGAATCCGAGCAAATGACCCCCGTCAGTTCGTTCTCCCAAATCCAATTCCCATCCAGGGACTGGTGAATTTCATCTATCGCCACCCATATAGGAAGCTCGGGCTTTACACGCCGAACAGCTTCCATTATGCGTTTTATCGTATCATTAGCATTCTCATGACCGTCAACAACGGATGGAATCAGCGAACCCCCAGCTCTGTTGTCATCAGATGGAACTGGTATGACTTCTAAAATGACCGTATCGGCAAAGCGTGCCAAATCTGCGGCTTGAGCCGCCTGCTTGGTCTGTCGTGCGCTCACTTCGAACATGCTATCAGCATTGGCCGACTTTTCCGACTGTACGGATTGCTCACTCCATGTATGGCCTGCATTAGGCACCAAACTTGCATCAACCGTCAAAAGTACACCTACCCGATATGGAACGCATCGCAGACGCCCACACAACGTTTGCTCGGCAACGCCGTCGATCCAGTCCCGGATGGTCTGGAACTGGTTTACGTCAGCCGGATTGCGCACCATAATCTCCAGCCGTGGTTCTCCCCCCTGGCGCATGCTCCGCAACGCTGCACGCAGTAATGCCTCCAGCTGCATATCTTGCAGGCTTCCGATGCCCACTGCATTATTCTGCTCAGTCAAAGCTATAGTCAGCGGCAATCCGCCCAGCAACTCAAACAAGCCCTCGTACTCTGTTTCCAGCAGGCCAATGATTCGTCGGGACAGATGCTCACACAATCCAGGCAAACCAGATGCTTTATTAAATGATGTGTACGTATCGGATGCACGGGAACCAGGGACAAGGATGGGATCGGGCTCCCCGTCAGGGGCATGAATCTTTAGTCCAGACTCTGCCGCTTCCAAATAGGCATAGCATAATTCCCTCACGCGGCCGGATGCCAGTGACAATGGACCATGCAGCAGACTATAACCGTCAAGACTACCTATTCCTGATGCTTCCTCTGTACTTTTACGACTCATACTTGCAGGAGCATCCGCATAAAGCCGTATGGAGGTGTCGCTGTATTCATCGCTCCATTTTAGTAGTGTGTCCATGGCTTGCACTGTATCATTGCCGTTACTCAGCATCGGCTCTCCAAGTAATTCCGGGTTTGCAGCCAGCAATGCCTCCGCTCGACTGATTGCACCCTGCTCGGCTAAACTAACCAGCCAGCCCAATGGATCTTCCTCCTGTGCAGCAGATACTTGATGGCTTCCTGCTCTTAGCGTCTCCATAGCCAATCTCCGTGTAGTAGACTCCATACCTGGCTCTGGAACGTTGCAATCCCGGCTGTTTATGCCACCCAACAGCTCTGCGAATACATGCATCAGTTTAGCCTCCATGCTAGTAATCCATCCTTTCTTTCGTCAGCAAGTTGGCACACACGAATTCGAGTACCCCTCCAAATAAAGAAAACGCTTACTAATTACTGACCAACCGAATGTTACATGGGTCTTACTTATAAAGTCCCTACCTTAAACGTATTAGACCCTCCCCACATTTATACATCTCTGCACAACTACGATATATGAGAAAAATAGGTCTCTATACTGCTGAAGGCACATGTCTACACAAAAAAGGCTGCTATAAAAACACCCCCTGTCTTCATAGGATGTCTACATCCAATGTTAACGGGGGTGTTCCCTTTTTATTCGTCAGAACCAACCTTCAGCACACGCATCACATTTAATACGGCTAGCAGTGTTACACCTACGTCGGAGAATACAGCCTCCCACATAGTAGCAATACCAAACGCGCCCAATGTGAGAAATACTGCTTTGACACCTAGCGCAAATATAATGTTTTGCCATACGATACGGCGTGTGCGTTGAGCAATATGAATCGCCGTCACCAGCCTTGAAGGCTCGTCGTTCATGATTACGATATCTGCTGCTTCAATCGCAGCGTCCGAACCCAAACCGCCCATTGCTACACCAACATCTGCCAAGGCAAGTACAGGTGTATCATTAATTCCATCGCCTACAAACAAGATTTTACCGCTCGGTTTTTTACTTGCAGACAACTGCTCAATGGCTTCGGCTTTATGCTGAGGCAACAGTTCTGCCCGTACTTCATCCAGACCTAACTGACGTCCTACAGCCTCGGCAACTGTCCGATTGTCACCTGTTAGCATGATGGTTTTGACCACCCCCAGCTTTTTCAGCGAAGCAATCGTTTTGGCCGCATCCTCCTTAACCTCATCCGATATCAGAATGCAGCCAGCATACGTTCCGTCTACAGCCACATGTACGACCGTTCCTTCATCCATTGGCCCTGCTTGCTGCGCCACATTAAAAGCAATACGCTCCCGCTCCATCAGCTTAGCGTTTCCGGCCAATACCTTGTGCCCATCGATCTGGGCCTGAATCCCGTGGCCGGATATTTCGCTATATTGCTGCACTCGCTCCGTTTGAAGTTCATTGCCATAAGCTTCACGCAGAGAAGCTGCGATAGGATGCGTGGAGTGCATCTCAGCCAATGCAGCAGTCTCCAGCAGACTTTCCTTCGTAAAAGCTTCGGCAGGATAAATCCCTGTCACGTGGAAAACACCTTTGGTGAGCGTACCTGTTTTATCAAAAACAGCATATTTCACATGATTCAGGGCTTCAAGATAATTACCGCCCTTGATCAGCACACCTGAACGGGAGGCTGCCCCGATTCCGCCAAAGAAGCCCAGTGGAATGGACACCACCAGCGCACACGGACAAGAAATAACGAGGAAAACAAGCGCACGATATATCCAATCTGCAAACTGTGCACCTGGCACAACAAGCGGAGGAACAACCGCAAGCAATAACGCTACAATAACCACTACAGGAGTATAATATCTGGAAAATTTCGTGATAAACTTTTCAGTCGGCGCTTTTTTGGCACTCGCATTTTGCACCAGTTCCAAAATTTTAGAGACCGCAGATTCACCAAATTCTTTGCTGACCTCTACCGTCAGAAGTCCGTTCGTGTTCACAAATCCACTCATCACACTGCTTCCCGGCTCAACGGTACGAGGCACAGATTCACCGGTCAACGCCGAGGTATCGACATGCGACTTGCCTTCTACAACCTTACCGTCCAGCGGGATCTTCTCACCCGGCTTGATCACTATCAAATCTCCAATACGGACCTCTTCTGGAGACACCCTTCGTACGGATTCAGCCGTCTTCAGGTTGGCATAGTCTGGTCTGATATCCATCAAATCGCTGATGGACTTACGTGAACGGTTAACTGCAATGCCTTGGAACAGCTCTCCGATTTGATAAAAGAACATGACAGCTACGCCTTCGGGGTATTCCCCAATAGCAAATGCGCCCACCGTAGCCAGCGTCATCAAGAAATACTCATCAAAGGCCATTCCACGCACCAAGCTGCGTGCAGCCTGCAAGACAACATCACCGCCAACGATGATATATGCCACTAAAAATAGAGCCAGCTTGCCCACACCTTCGACAGGTAACCACCAGGCAACAGCCGCAATAACCGCTCCTATGGACAGACGTGCAATCATGCGGCGCATACCGTCCGTACCATGATCATGCGTATGCCCGGCATGACTATCATCATGCGAATGTGAATGTGAATGAGCATGGGTAGCTTCACCATGATCGTGCACTGCATGGTGATTGTGGTGCATGTGTGCATGATTACCGTGGTCGTGCCCATCGTGTGCGCCATGTGCTTCATGGCTATGACCACCATGACTGTGAGCAGCATGCTTTCCATCATTGTGATTATGTCCTTCACCATCATGCTCATGACCGCATGCGCAATCCTCTGTGCAGCTTGCCTCTACTGCACCAACGCCACTTCGACTGTCTTCGCGCAAGCGTCCACCCGCACTTTTGGCAACCAACCGAATATGAGGCTCAAGTCTGTGGACCTTCCGTTCCGTTTGGCGAAAAACCTCTTCTTTTTGATCCGAAGTTGTGGTCATCGTCAACGTTTTTGTTACAAAATTGACCGAGCAATCAAGGACCCCTTCTATTTTACTGACTCCATTTTCAATCTTTAAAGCACAGTTAGCGCAATCTAGACCTTCCAAAATCCACTCATGCCGTTCATTTCTTTTTAGAGCATCCATAATAATTGGCCTCCAATTAGCTATATATGAGCAACTGTTCATATATTATTTGTTAAGGTCATTATATTCAGGTTTAGGGGCAAAAGTCAATGATCATAGCCCTTTTTAACGAAAAAAAATGACTTCAATGGACAAACACCAAAAGAGCGCCAATTGCTTGGCGCCCTGCTGTTGGTTTGTCAAAAATCATTGATGTGATATGTGCTGATGGGTTTGCAAAAAAATCTGCTCCACATGATTATCATCCAGTGAATAAAACACTGTCTTGCCTTCCTTGCGTCGTTTGACAATACGCAGGTTGCGCAAATAACGAAGCTGGTGGGATACCGCAGATTGGCCCATGTTCAACACCTGTGTTAAATCATGAACACACAGTTCCTTTTGAGCCAGGGCATAAATCAGCTTGATCCGTGTCGGGTCACCTAGCGCTTTAAACAGCTCCGACATTTTGTATGCGATGGAATCCTCAACTAGGGAAGATTTTATACGCTCAATTTCCTGATCTGAACCGTGACAAGCCGGCTCACAATCCAAAGCTTCCGTTTCAGAATTCATACTTTTCACCCCGTGTATTTCGACTTGATGCTCCTATTATAGCAAATTCGTAGAATTTACGAATAGCTTATATTACAGCTTGCCCTGTAACCGAAATTTTCCTAATTCAACGTTTTTAATACTTCATCATTGTAAGGAATTATTTCTTTTATCTGTTGATCACGTAATTTTACTGCAAATGCCGGATCAACCAGCAATGCACGTCCAACTGCAACCAGATCAACTTCCTCTCGTTCTACTAGCTCCACGAGTTGTTCTAATCTGGCCTCTACACTACTCGATTGATCAGTCTGACGATCATTGTTTTTTTCCAAATCACTCAAAAAGGCCTTCTCCAAACCAATTGACCCCACCGTAATCACTGGCTTGCCTGTTATCTTTTTGGTCCATGCTGCCAGGTTTAGATCTGACCCTTCGAATTCTGGCTCCCAGAAACGGCGGCTTGAGCAATGGAATACATCCACCCCAGCTTGTACCAATGGGGCAAGAAACTGTTCAAGTTCCTGCGGTGTCTGTGCCAGCTTTTCTCCATAATGGTACATCTTCCACTGGGAGAATCGCAGTACAATTGGAAAATCCGGGCCTACTGCACGGCGACAAGCCTCAATGACCTCGACCGCAAACCGGGTGCGCTGAACCAAATCGCCTCCATATTGATCGGTACGCTTATTGGTTTTGTCCCAGAAAAATTGATCTATTAAATAGCCATGTGCTCCATGAAGCTCAATGCCGTCAAACCCCACCCGCTTGGCATCGGCAGCGGCCTGAGCAAAGGCTGCAATGATATCCGTAATTTCCGCCTCCGTCAATGGCTCAACTACCTTTTCACCTGCGGGAGAAATACCTGAAGGACCGACAGGCAATGCCTCGGGATTCGGTTGGTTATCCGCACCTATTTTCCGGGCTGTACCCACATGCCAGAGCTGCGGTATAATTTTGCCGCCGGCCGCATGAACCTCCTCTACTACCTTAGCCCATCCTTTCAATCCCTCACCATAAAAGTTAGGGATGCCTGTGTGCTCCACAGCGGCGGGATGATTGATAGCTGTTCCCTCTGTAATAATCAATCCAACAGCATTTTCTGTACGGCGACGATAATACGCGGCAACCTCAGGTCCTGGAATACCTTGAGGAGAAAAATTTCGTGTCATGGGAGCCATAACCATCCGATTGGGAAGCGATAAGTTACCTATCTTAAAAGGTTTAAACAATATTTCGGTGTTCATGACGTTTTCCTCACTCTCCATTAGTATTATCTTTTTCACTCTTCTGTTATACAATTCCATTTTACACACATACAAACTTGAGTTCAAGAAGCCACAGTTAAATTCCAGCAGGCTCTTTACAAAAAAAGAGGAAGCGGCATAGAGCCGCTTCCTCTTATCTAAATTAGTGTGACTTATTAGTGTGCTACCATGTTGTATTCCATAATCCATACAGAACCGCCAACGACAGTCAACAGGATCACAACACCAAAGATCAAAGTCATAACATTCCAACGTGGTCCATTGCTTTCACGGATGTGCATGAAGAAGAAAAGCTGAACCAGAAATTGCAGCACTGCCGCGGCTAAAATAACAACCATGGTCGAAGTGCGGCTCAACATATGATTCATAACCACGAAAAGAGGAATGATGGTCAGTACGATGGACAGAATAAACCCGATAACATAGGATTTCACTGAACCGTGAGAATCATCATGACCATGCGAACCCGCTCCTGATTGATGCTGTGCCATCTACATCACCCCCATCAAATAGACAACTGTCAGCAAGAAGATCCATACAGCGTCCAAAAAGTGCCAGTACAAGCTCAATGCCGAAACTTTGCCCTTCGTCTCTGGAGTAAGTCCGCGTTTTTTCAACTGGAACATAAGTCCAATCATCCAAACCAGACCTAACGAAACGTGAAGTCCGTGTGTTCCGACCAAGGTGAAGAATGCCGACAAGAACGCACTGGTTCCAAAGTTGGCACCTTCATGTACCATTTCAACAAACTCGTAAACTTCAAAACCGATAAAACCAAGACCCAGAATCGCTGTCACGATTAACCAGCTGATTAATCCCTTCATGCTTCCTTTGTTCATAGCCAACACAGCCAGACCACTTGTGAAGCTGCTTGTGAGCAAGAGGAACGTTTCAATAATAACGCCCGTCATGTTAAACAGCTCTGCGCCACCTAGTCCTCCGGCTGTGTTGTTCCGAAGGACAACGAAGGTTGCGAACAAGGTACTGAACAGGATTACGTCCGTTACGAGGAAGATCCAAAAACCAAGCATCTTCAATTCTTGCGGATCGTGATGCCCGTGGTCATGATCATGGCTGTGATGTGCTGCAGCTTGTGCCATTATACAGACCCCCTTATTGCCGCTTCCGTGCGTTTTACTTCATCCGCAGGGATATAGTAGTCGCTATCATAGGAGAAGAACGAACGGCAAATCATACAAATTGCCACGCCGATCAGCCCTGGAATATAGAAGAACGACCATCCAAATACGAACCCGAAACCTGCAATGAAAAAGAATACCGACATAATGAATGGAATCGCCGAGTTTTTCGGCATATGAATCGCTTCAATTGGCGGTTGCTTTCTGAAAATACCTTTTGCACGTTTATCTTTTTCTGCCCACCAGTCATCGCGTTCTTCTACTTGCGGAATGGTAGCAAAATTGTATTCCGGTGCAGGTGAAGGAATGGACCATTCCAACGTGTGACCGCCCCAAGGGTCGCCAGTTGTATCCTTCAGCTTGCGGTAATTTTTGATACCCAGAAGAATTTGAAGAACCTGGAACAAGAAACCAATCCCCATCAGGAATGCCCCAACGGTTGACACCATGTTAAGCGGCTGCCAGCCAGTATCCCAGCCGTAAGTGCTCAGACGACGTGTCATCCCCATCAGACCGAGGGAATATTGCGGAATGAAACATACATAGAAACCGATATTCCAGAACCAGAAAGCCCATTTACCAGGCGTTTCAGGCAATGTGAAACCGAACATCTTAGGCCACCAGTAGTACAGACCTGCCAAGTAACCGAACACTACCCCACCAATCAGAGCGGAGTGAAAGTGAGCGATCAGGAAGTAACTGTTATGGAACTGGAAGTCCGCAGGCGCTACAGACAACATGACGCCCGTCAAACCTGCAATCAGGAAGTTCGGAATAAATGCAATAGACCACATCATCGGAGTTTTAAATTCGAGTTTACCCCGGTACATCGTGAACAGCCAGTTAAATACTTTAACCCCTGTCGGTATTGCGATAACCATCGTCGAAATCGCAAAGAATGCATTAACATCTGCGCCTGATCCCATCGTGAAGAAGTGATGCGCCCACGTGAAGAAGGACAGGATCGCAATAATGAACATTGCGTAAACCATGGATTTGTAACCAAACAATTTCTTTTTGGAGAATACGCTGATAACCTCGGAATAAATACCGAAGGCTGGCAATACTACGATGTATACCTCAGGGTGACCCCACATCCAGATCAAGTTGATATACATCATCGGGTTACCGCCGAAATCAAGGGTAAAGAAGTGTCCTCCTCCGAAGCGGTCAAGGAATAGCAACGCTAAAGTAACCGTCAGAATCGGGAACGCGAAAATGATAATAACACATGATGAAAATACGGACCACGTAAAGACAGGCATTTTCATCCAAGTCATACCAGGTGCGCGCATTTTAATAATGGTAACAATAAAGTTGATCCCTGTAGCCAATGAACCTATACCAGAAATCTGAATACCCCAGATATAGAAGTTCTGACCGACGCCAGGACTAAATTGCAGTTCTGAGAGCGGTGGATAACTCAACCAGCCTGCATCTGGCGAACCGCCGATAACGAAGGACAAGTTGAACAACATCGCACCCATAAAGAAAAGCCAGAAGCTCAATGCGTTCAGGAAAGGAAACGCAACGTCGCGCGCACCAATTTGAAGAGGTACGGCGATGTTAAACAAACCAAACATCAACGGCATTGCCATAAACAAGATCATGATTGTGCCGTGAGTTGTGAAAATCTGGTTGTAATGCTCAGGATGTAGGAGTGTCACATCCGGTGTAGCAAGTTGAATACGCATCAATAATGCATCCACGCCTCCGCGGAATAACATCAAGATGGCCGCAAGAATATACATAATACCGACTTTTTTATGGTCAACCGTAGTCAACCAGTTTTTCCAAAGCCAGCCCCATTTTTTGAAATAAGTGAGCACAAACACGATCCCGATCGTTGCTAATGCGATGGAAACGTCCGCTCCATAGATCATCGGGTCTCCAGTAACGAAGAAAGTGGATGCAAACTCTTTTATTTTGTCAAGCATTGGGGGCCTCCTTCCCTATAATCATTTAATTGTGTCCGCTCATGTCCATTCCAGCATGATCTTCTGTGCCGGAATTGGATGAATCTTCTGTGGATGTAGCTCCGCCATGTCCAGCATGGGGGTTAGGAGCACCTTCCACTACATACTTGTTAACAATCTCTTTGAACAAGCCGTCTGGAATCGAAGAATATTCATCAGGCTGGGACAAACCTGGTTTTGCAAGCGCCAAATAGCCGTCTTTCGTCAGCGGCTTAGACTGCTTCTTGATGTCAGCGACCCAGTTTTTATACTCTTCATCCGACTGGACTTCTACATCAAAACGCATTTGTCCAAAATGCTCACCGCTAAAGTTTGCACCCGAGCCAAAGTAAGTTCCTTCGTGATCGGCCTGCAAATGCAGTTTCATGGCCATGCCTGACATAGTGTAGATTTGACCGCCCAATTGCGGAATCCAGAACGAGTTCATCGGGGCGTCAGCAGTCAGTTCAAAACGGACTGGAACACCTTTAGGAATGTGAACTTGGTTAACTGTAGCTATACCTTCCTCTGGGTACATGAAGAGCCATTTCCAGTCCAGTGAAGTTACTTGAATCGTTACTGGCTTTTGCTCACTTGCCAACGGCTTGGAAGGCTCCAGCAAGTAGGTATATCTCGCAGTGATGACCGCAATAATAAGGATAACGATAATCGGAATAGCCCACCATGTGGTTTCCAGCTTTTTGCTGTCATCCCAGTGAGGTTGATACTTCACCTTGTTTGTTGGGGTATCGCGATACCGCCAAACGATGAAGAAGGTCAAAATCATAACCGGTACAATTATAAGCGCAGACAATGCAGTTGTAAGAATGATCAGCTCTTTTTGTGCTTGCCCAATTGGTCCTTTCGGATCGAAAACAACGTATTTTCCGCCAGCATAAAAACACGTCCAGATGAGCAATGCTACCGTGAGCACGGTCAAAACCAACGCAATAATCGCTTTTGGTTTTTTGTTCATGTTGTTCCCCTCTCCTTAAAATAGTAAATTACTCAAAACTTAACGAACTCCTGTAATCTTGCCCTTATATAAGATAGCAGAAAAGCGGCCACTTTTTTTATTGTTAACAGAATTGTCGATTATTTGTCCGATTTTTGTGAAAAACCTCTCTAAAAATAAAATTTCTCTTGCAAATTCAAAATTTCTTTTTAATTCAAAAATGACATATAAAAACGTTAATTATGCATCTTGAAGTATCTTAAAAAAGCTATACTAAAGCAAAAATCGGGACTCCTTACAGTTATCATGCTACACTGCTCGAAGCCCCGCGCTGTTGTTTTCATTATTAGTTTTACATCATTTTTTCAATTGTATTAACGATGCCCGTTCTCTTGGTCTTCCTTCTTACGGGCAATGACAAATGATTTCCCGATTAGAAAAATGAAAATTCCGGCAGCAAAGGCGCCAATGCCTGTCATTAAATAGATATTACGATCGGTTAAATTCCCTATATCAAGCAAAATAAGAATAATACCTACAATGCAAGCGATCAAAGAAATAACAGATACCGTGCGGCTCATTTGGTTATCACTTGATCCTGATTTTCTAAAATTCGAAGCCATACCCTCCACTCCCTCTAGTTTAAAATAGTTTAAAAAGTGCCCCTCGCCAGGTATTTTTTTCAGTATGCACATTTTTTATTTTATTATTCCTGCCGGTCTCTACATACTAGAACCATCTGTAATTCATCTTGGCTATTATTACCCCAGAGGACCTCCTATTTAAACAAAAGGGAGCAGAAACAAGGCCTATATCTGCTTGATTTTCATAACATTTCTCTTGATTTAACGTCTAGTCTCCAGCCAGTTATTACTTACTACATTTCGATACCAATAGTAACTTTCCTTGGGGGTACGGACTTGTGTGCGAAAATCGACATGAATCATGCCAAATCTCATATTATATCCCTCTGCCCACTCAAAATTGTCCATAAGTGACCAGGCCATATACCCTTTAACATGAAGGCCGTCATGAATCGCCCGGTGTACCTGTACCAAATGCTGCTGCATGTACGAAATTCGACGGTCATCCTGCACCTTTCCGTTTACGACTTCATCATTGATACAAGCCCCGTTCTCTGTGATGTATATATCGATGTTACCGTATTTTTGCAAATAATGTAGTACCTCATACAGCCCACGTGACTCCACCGGCCAGCCGATATCTGTTACAGGTAGTCCCATATTGATTTCTTCGGATTGAAGAAATCCTGCTTCCGGATTAAAGCGATTAACCGACATACTATAATAATTGATACCGATCATATCAATAGGTTCACCGATAATGTCCATATCTCCATCTTGTATAGGTACGGTGGCTCCCTGCTCCGCAAACCAGTCTACCAAAAACTGAGGATACGAGCCTTGATAAATAGGCTGGAGAAACCAGTCACTATGCAGAGAAATCGTGCGCGCACAAGCCGCTTTATCTTCCTCAGAGGTGCTGTAAGGAACAGCCCAGGAGACATTGGGAGCGATACCGATCTGGCCACTGGTGCCTAGCTCGCGGAATCGGCGTACAGATAGGCCATGCGCGACCAGCAGATGATGTCCTACATCAATCGCTGTCTGGAGATTCGTCATACCCGGAGCATGAACTCCTAACATATTGGATAAAAAGGCGATGCACCAAGGTTCATTGAATGTGAGCCAATGGTGTATCTTACCGTGAAACTCGCGGAACATCGTTTCTGCAAACTGGACAAATGCCTGAATTGTACGACGATTTCCCCATCCTCCCGCATCCTGTAGCGCCTGTGGCAGATCCCAGTGATACAGTGTACAAAACGGTTCAATCCCGTTGTCGTTCAACAAATCAACAACGCGATGATAATAGTTCAATCCTTCTTGATTGACTTCACCGTCACCACTCGGGAATATACGCGGCCAGGACACCGAGAACCGATATGTACGAATGCCCAGTTCCTTCATGAGACGGATATCTTCTTCGTAACGATGATAGCTATCACAAGCTACATTGCCGTTATCCCCGTTAAACACTTTACCAGGCGTATGGGCAAAAGTATCCCAGATCGACAACCCTCTCCCATCCTCCTGATAAGCCCCCTCGATTTGGTAGGCGGCTGTTGCGGTACCCCACATAAAGTCCTGCGGAAATTGAAAAATAGTCATTGTGTCTCTCCCTCTCCCTCAATTATAATTGTATATTCATTCGTTTTTTCCTGCTTTTTGGTAAAAATCCATGACAAAATAAATCCTCCGTACTTGGAATCAGGCTGAGCCTGACGAGCATCTGCGCTAAACGGGTGTGCACTGCGAATCGTGCAGCTTCCCGTCTGGACAGATGCGGTAAGCTCCGCACGGACGAGCCGCGAACCGGACCACTCCATGCTGACCGTAATCCCGCCACGCCCTTTCAAGCCGCTGACCCTTCCCTCCCGCCATGCCGATGGCAGGGCAGGCAATAGCGTCAGCTCACCCGGGCGGCTTTGCAGCAGCATTTCTGCGATGCCTGCCGTCGCACCAAAGTTACCGTCGATCTGAAAAGGCGGGTGAGCGTCAAATAAATTAGGGTAGGTCGATCGCGACAGCAACGTGCGAACATACCGATGCGCAGTGTCGCCATCTTCCAGCCGGGCGTACAGGTTAATCAACCAGGCACAGCTCCACCCGGTATGCCCGCCACCATGATCGAGCCGGCGGCGTAACGATATGCGGGCCGCCTCAGCCAGCTCCGGAGTATCGCGGATATGGATCTGTCGGCCGGGATAAACCCCATAAAGATGCGAAACATGTCGATGCCCAGGCTCCGCTTCCTCAAAATCGACCAACCATTCTTGTAACTGACCGTGACGGCCGATTTGATAGGGGACCAATCGTTCCCGTGTCTCTTCGCAGCGCTTGCGGAATTCATCGTCTAATTCCAGCAGGTCTGCGGCTTGAATACAGTTGCTTAATAGCTCCCGAATCAGCGTCATGTCCATCGTGGAGCCCATGGATATACTGCCATCCTCGCCTTCGGGCGTGATGAATTTATTTTCAGGTGATGTGGATGGAGACGTTACGAGCCGACCAGCCGGGCCCTCCACGAGCCAGTCCAGGCAAAAGGCTGCCGCCCCCTTCATAAGCGGATAAGCCTGTTCTGCCAAATAGGTTGTATCCAAGGTGAACAGATAACGTTCCCATAGGTGAGCAGTCAGCCATACACCCCCAAGCGGCCAAAATGCCCAACTGGCATGGCCATCTGACGGTCCGGCGTTTCTCCACACATCTATATTGTGGTGAGCTGTCCATCCTTGAGCCCCATAATGGATGGAAGCGACCCTACGTCCCGTACGACCGACTTCTCCAATCATGTGCAGCAATGGCTCATGGCACTCGGCAAGATTACATACCTCTGCGGGCCAATAATTCATCTGTGTATTAATATTGGTTGTATAGTTACTATTCCACGGCGGCTGTACCCGGTCATTCCAGATGCCCTGAAGGTTGGCGGGCTGACTGCCCGGACGTGAACTGCCCATAAGCAAATAGCGTCCATACTGAAATAACAGCACTTCCAGCCCCAGGTCTGCCTGACCTTTCTGATAGTGTTCTAATCGCAGGTCGGTCGGGAGAACGGACTCGTCGGTTAGCGTGTCACTTCCCAGTTCTAATGCAACACGGTCAAACAGCTTCCGGTGATCCTGCTCATGGCGTTGCCGCACCTGCTCACTTCCCAGCGAAATCGCTCCGTCTAGAGTGACTTTGCAGGCTTCTACTGACTCCGTTGCATCACTATTCGGCATAGCCTGGAATCCCCGAAATCCGGTAGCTGCTGCCAAATATACCGTGATTTTATCCGCGTCCGAGATGACCAATGCTCCGTCATCTCCCGTCGTCAAGGTTCCTCCCTCGGGAATAACCCTCGCCTGAACTGCAAAAGCCATCCCCAAATCATTTTCGTAAACGACAGACTGTGGATGATCGCCGTGATAATTAGATTCCACATGACTGGGCGCTCGTCCAGTCAACGTAATAAAGTCCCTGGTCGGTTCCTCGGATGGATCGTCATCGCTAGCCCATTTGGAGGAATTCTCAAGTGCATTCTCTCCAACTTCATCCTCACAAGGATGGGGTGTGGTCATGCGCACAGATGCATGGATTTTTCCGACCTTACTCGCAGTCAGTGACACCATAATGACTCCATCGGGTGCACTGGCGATAACTTCACGAGTATAGCGGACTCCATCACTCTGAAAAGTGACCGCTGCCGTTCCGGTCTGCATATCCAGTTCCCGTTCATAATGCGCAATCTCCCCTAGGTTCTCCTGCGTAATCCACAAATCTCCCAAAGGCTGGTAGGCTTCTGTATCGCGGCCCAGCATGTTTGAAGTAATCAGTTGTTCGGCTTCTTTGTATTTTCTATCTGCAATCAGCTTTCTGGCAGGTTTTAAATATCGCAATGCATCATACTGAACGCCATCCCTGGGGAATCCGGACCAGAGCGTATCCTCGTTTAATTGCAAATGCTCCTCCCTGATTCCGCCAAATACCATAGCTCCCAGACGTCCATTGCCGACTGGCAATGCTTCTTCCCATACCTCAGCAGGCTGGCGATACCATAACCGCAGGGACTGTGGTCTTTCGCTTTTCGTCACGACAAACCCTCCCTCATCAGGGGCAGACAAAGCGCTGCTACAAATTGGCCCTAGCGTATGCGCTCTGTCACTCCGAGATTTCAAAGTTTGGATAAATGGACTTACTATTTGGACGCTTTCCCACTCCATAACTCCACTCTGTCCTTCACCAGTTGCGTATATTGCTGTTCCATTTGGACAGCTCCGGCGGCATCCAGTTCTTTAATCATGTTGTCGTATATCGTATCAAAATTGGAAGCTGGTGCTAATATCGCTTCCGGTATCCGTTTGCGGATAATATCTGTCGTTTTTTTGAATGTAACGTTATAGTTGGATTCATTGTCTGTCGTTATGTTATAGGCCGCGCCCCAAGGCTTCACATCAAATTCTTCTTTTCCTGGAAACAGTTCCTTCCACGTTTTTACGCCATACGCTTTAAGTGATTCTTTCTCCGGCTTCGAGTAAGCCGCGATAATTTGTTCCGGGAATTTGGCAGTGTAGTAGTTACCCGTAGGGTCTTTCACCCCGTCACCATAGTGTCCGCTCATTAATGTGTACAAGTCTATTCCAGTGGATTTATTGAAGCTGGTTGTATTGTTCGTTTTTTGGTCCAATACATCGGCAGGAATGACGCGTTTGCCATCTTTGATTTCATAGTGCTTACCTTCGATTCCCCAGTTCACAAGCACCTGTCCTTCATCAGAAGCTAAATAATCCAGGAATTTAATAGCCCGCACCGGGTCCTTGCAACTTTCCGTAATCCCTACACCATAACCGGACGCAAATCCTGTATCCTGAAAGGAACGATCCTTATATTCCTCCGAAAGTGTAACTGGAAAATGTGCATAGCTGGCATCAGACTTACCTGACGCTTTTAATGCATTTTCGGCATCCTGATAACCCCACTCCTGGTCGATCAGACCCAGGACACGGCCGCTGGCAATTTTGGATTTGTATTGGTCACTTTTTTGTACAAACGAATCTTTATCGAGCAGCCCTTCATTGTACATGTGGTTCAACCAACGGAAATATTCCTTTTCTTCCGGACGTTTGTAATGAAGCTTGGCTTCAAATGTTTTGGGATCAATAAAATATTCACCATCATCTGGTGCTCCAGTCGTCTGGAAGGCAGGGTTCGTTACGGTAATCATAATTCTCCAGTCGTCCGCATCCAGCGTGAGAGGGATCGTTTTTTTGCCATTAATCGTCGGATGCTTGGCGGCGTAGGTTTTGAGTACGTTTTCAAAATCCTGTAAGGTTCTTACCTTGGGATATCCCAGCTCCTTAAGCACCTTATGCTGAATTTCAAATCCTCCCGTCGCATCAAAACTCTCCTGTCCAACACCTGCATACGTAGGAATAACATAGATAGCTTGATCTTTATTGCTGTATTTCAGCCGATCCATATAGGGACCGTAAAGCTTTTTGAGGTTAGGCGCGTGATCGTTAATCAGATCGGTCAGATCAATCATGGCCCCCGCATCCACAAGCTTGTTAATATTTGCTTTAGGAGAGACCAGGTCTGGGTATTCTCCACTTGCTGCCATCAAAGCAATTCGGTCATCTCCACCTCCGCCGCTGACATCAAATTCCGCATTCAAGGTTACACCTGTTTTCTTGGTGATTTCCTTGCCTATTTCATCTTTCATTCCATTCCATTGCGGGCTTGTATCTGCTCCGAAGAAGCTAAACGTAATCGGATCTGTGCCGCTGGATGAGCCTTCCTTTGCTGCTTTATCGCTTCCACCGCAACCTGCGAGTGCTGCAAGAGATACGGCGAGCAAGGGAATCAATGCAAATCTGGACCAGTGTTTTTTCATGTTCAAGACCTCCTGCATTTGTAGGATTTTACCGTTGTGAATGGACTGTAACGATTTGATTGTTATGATTTAACAGCTCCCAGTGTCATACCGCCTACAAAATACTTTTGTAGGAATGGATATACGAGCAAAATAGGAAGCGTGACGGTAATCGTGATTGCCATTTTAATCGACTCTGGCGAAATTTGAGCCATTTGCTTAGCCATATCGTTGTTATTCGCCATATTGGCGCCGCCTTGCTGCGTACTTTGCAGTATCTTCATCAGCTCAAATTGCAGCGTTGTCCATTGTGCGGCGGTTCCGTTGTACAAGTACGTATCAAACCATGCGTTCCATTGATTTACCGCTAAAAAAAGAGCAATTGTCGCCAGTACAGGCTTGCACAGCGGTAGAATAACCTTCCAATATATTGTAAAGTCATTTGCTCCATCCAGCTTTGCAGACTCCTGTAACGCATATGGCAAACCATCCATAAAGGAACGAATGACAAAAACGTTAAATGCGCTGATCAGCCCCGGAAAAATATACACCCAGAACGAGCCCAGCAAATGCAAATCACGCATCAAAATAAACACAGGCACCATCCCGCCGGAAAAATACATCGTCAGCGCCAGAAACGTGGATATGAACTTGCGCGCGCGGAAATCGACCCGACTCAGCGTAAATGCAAGCATAGAAGCACAGATGAGTCCCAGCAGCGTTCCAACCACTGTACGTAAAATGGATACCTGCAGACCCCGAAGCAGGCCATCGTATTGGAAAATCGTTTTGTAATTTTCGAGTGTAAACTGGCGCGGCCATATATAAATACCGCCACGCACCGTATCCGTCGAATTGTTCAGGGAAATTGCCAGTACGTTCAGAAACGGGTACAGCGTCAACACCACGATCAGAGCCATGAGAACATAGTTGAACAAGTCAAACAGCTTTTCTGACCGTGTAGCGTTAAATGCCTTATTCGTCATTTCGCTTCTCCCTCCCTACATGATGCTTTCTTTGGTCAGTTTTTTGAATATACCGTTCGCTGTAAACAACAATAGAATGCTAACCATTGAGTTGAAAATGCCTATTGCCGTCCCGTAAGAGAAGCGGCCCAAATTAATCCCGTAATTCAGTGCATACAAATCCAGCACTTCCGAATAATCCGTTACGAGACTGTTGCCAAGTAAGAACTGCTTTTCAAAACCATTGCTGACCAGATGCCCAATCGCCATAATAAACAGAATGGCGATAGTCGAGCGGATACCCGGCAGTGTAATATGCCACATCTGTCTCCAGCGACTGGCCCCATCCACACGCGAAGCTTCATACTGTTCCTGGTCAATTCCTGTGATGGCGGCTAAATAAATAATCGTATTCCAACCCGTCTCTTTCCATATGTCGGAAGCGGTTACAATGTACCAAAACCAACTCCCCTTGGCCATGAACTGAATCGGTTCATCCACAATATGAAGCGCTACCAATATATCGTTAACAATCCCTCCGTCAATGGACAGCATTTTCGTCACCAATCCGGCCACAACTACCCATGATACAAAATGCGGAAGGTAGGATACTGTCTGCACAACTCGCTTGAACAGCATACCACGCAACTCATTTAACAGAATTGCAAAAAAGATCGGTACAACAAAACCAAAAACAATACCCATCAGGCTCATCGCCAGCGTATTGCGTAATACCAGATAAAAACGTTCATCCTGAAAAAGCTCAATAAAGTTGTCCAACCCTACCCACTTTTGATCCCAAAACGATTTGGCTGGTTTATAATTTTGAAACGCCATTGTCCAGCCCCATAGTGGAAAATAACTGAAAACAAACACCCATATGACGAAAGGAATGGACATAAAGTAAAGATACTTTTGCTGTTTCACGCTGTTCCACAAGCCTTTTTCACCACGTTCGGGCTTCGATCCGCGAGCCTTACGCGGTCTTCCCCGATTGGATTCAGGAATCGCAGTATCAGCGATGGAAGCGGTTTCAGTTGAAGATCCCATAACAAGCTCCTCCTCATCTCTAGATACTATTATCATACTTTGCTGGCTCAGAAGCGGGTACCCGACGAATTAGGAGAAAAATCAGTTCAAAATTAGATATATGGGATGAAAAAAATTACATTCGTGCCACTACGCATGCGGATGTTGCTTCCCATCGCTGTTGCTTGTCCAGCACCATTCCGCCTGCTCCGTTCTCATGTAAATTCCCTGAGAGAAGAAAAAACAAAAGATCAGCTAATGTAAGCTGATCAGAGGTAAAGGATAGTGCATATTGCACCACAGCTGGATGATGATATATATACACATACTGTCCCAATTCACCTAGTTAAAAGAAAAAAAGCTTTCTGGCATCAATGTGCCAGAAAGCTTTTTTTGATTTATTTTACTGTGATCGTCCCGTAGTACATGTACATGCCACAATTATACTCATATACGCCCGGTTTCAAGTCCTGGACGGTAAAATAATTATTTTCGTGATCCAGGTAAACGTCCATTCCGATCTTCAACGACTGTACTTCATCAATGCAAGTAAAAGACGTCATTTTCTTGAAATTGATCTTTGTTGGTACGCCGGCTTTCACTTCAATATTTTTAGGATAGAAACCGTCCCCTTTTACACCCACTGTCACAATCTCGTATTTGGCTTCATCTGGTTCTTCCTGAGCTTGTTTAGGTTGAACGGCCGGAAACGACGACACGCTCCCCTGAAAATAAAACAAGACAAACCCGCCCATGATCAGGGCTACAAAACCAATCAGCATCAAATGCCAATGTTTAGAGATGAGTGTTTTCATTTCTTTCAGCCCCCTCCAGTTGAATGTCTACATGACATGTGACGCATCAACTCTAACCAGTATATAAAAGTTAATCGAAATTTTAAATACCTTGTTTCAAAGCTTCTAGCAGATGAATCATATTATCCGACACGGTGATCATCACTATTTTTCCAGATCCGGATGATCCAGCTTATACAGATTACGGTACCGGACATGATCGCGCCAAAGCTCATCATGACTGCCTCGCATGGAGATGGCGCCTTGTTCCATAAAGATCACCTCGTCCATATGCTTCATCCCCGTGAGATGATGAGTGATCCAGATCAATGTTTTGCCTTCCAGTACGCGAAACATCGTCTGCATAAGTTCATGCTCCGTCAGTGGATCAAGCCCCACTGTCGGCTCATCCAGCAAAACAATCGGATGGTTTTGCAGCAAAATCCGCGCCAGTGCAATGCGCTGTCTTTCTCCACCAGAAAAGCGAAGACCCGTCTCCTGCATTCTAGTATCGTAACCCTCCGGTAAAGAATCGATCAGGGTTCCAAGCCCTACCTGCTCCGTTACTGCACGAACCTCATCGAGCGTGGCGTCAGGTCGCCCTAAACGAATATTGTTCGCTACCGTCGTATCGAACAAATACGGTTGCTGGTTTAGCACCGCAAACAGACTGGAGTATGCTCCACCTGTAAATACGGGGACGCCTGCGACAGTGACGCTCCCTTCATCAGGTTGCAATGCTCCTTGAATCAGATTCAGCAGCGTAGACTTGCCCGCACCACTGCGGCCAAGCAATGCAACCTTCCCCCCCTGGGGTACGTGTAGGGAGATATTACGCACACTCCATTTCTGCGTTGCCGCATAGCGGAAGCTTACGTTGTTCAGCAGTAGGTCTCCCCCGTGGCTTAATCGCTGAGCGGTAGCCTGTTCTTCTTTAGTATCTGCTGCATCGTCTGCTGCTGGTTGTCCTGCATCTGATCGTGCTGCAAGTGCAGATGTATCTTTCTCGGAATCCTTTAGCCGTCGAAGTGAATCCTGATACTCCGGCGCATGAACCACCGCTTCTCCAGCGCGAACGAAGGCATCCAGCAACGGAAAAGTTACTAAGGCAAAGGATGCCAGCCATGTGGCTTCAATGCGATTCTGTGCTACCAGTCCTCCGGCCCACACAGTCATAATTACAATTCCGCCGCCTACAAGGCATTGTGCGATCCAATGAGAACGCCACTCGTTCCGACGAAGTGAATTTTCCACCATGGCAGCCCTCTTGTGCCGTTGTGTAAAGGTGTTAAGGAAATCCCAAGTCCGTCCACTCAGCACCAGATCACTCATGCCGAACAAAGCATCCGTCAGTTCCTGATAGGCTTTACTCCGTTCCTGCTTGAACGTACGCCGTTTGGCGAGTGAGGTCCAAAGTGAGATAGCCGGGGCGATGAAAAGCAAAAATCCACCATATAGCGCCATCAGCAAGGCAAATGTGCCGTCCATCCAGCCAAGCGCCAAGATGCCTGCTGCATAAATCAGCAAAGCCGATAACGCAGGCAGAACCAGCTTCAGATAGATATTTTGAAGCTGCTCAATATCCTCCGCCAGCAATCCCAATAGGTCCCCTGTACGAAATTTGCTGCGAATCATCAGCGCCTGCGGTTCCACTGCCCGATACAAGCGTACCCGCATACGAGACACAAGGCGCAGCGCAGCATCATGGCCTACCAAGCGTTCCAGATACTGAATGACGGCTTTACTAAAACCAAACGTTCGCACAAGCACAATTGGCACATACACCATTAATATATTCTCAGGCTTTAAGGCCGAACGAGTAATCAGATGGCCGGACGTAAAGAGCAGCGCGCCTGCACACCCAATGGACAGCGCTCCCAAAAGAGCTGCTGCCAGAAAGGCCCAAAAATAGTGTTTCAGATAAGGCAAAAACCAGCCTTGACTACTATTGTCCGTTGCTCTCATATCGTCCGTCCCCTCCTTCCGACATTCCCGTCAGCAATCGGTAATATTCTCCCTTTTGGGCAACTAGTTGCTGATGGGAACCTACCTCTTCCAGACGACCTTGATTCATCATCCAGACACAATCCATATCCGGCATCCAATGCAGCCGATGGGTGGCGAGAAACATTCTTTTGTGTTTCAATACGGACAAAATGGTCTGTTTTAACTCCCATTCTGTCTCAATATCCAAATGTGCCGTAGGCTCATCCAATAAAATGATCGGACGGTTACTAAGCAAAGCCCGCGCCAAGGCAACCCGTTGCGCCTGCCCTCCACTCAATGTCCGACCTGCTTCCCCAACAGGCTCATTCAATCCACCCGGAAGGCCATTCACCAGTTCACGCAGTCCAACCGCGTCAATCGCCCACTCTACCTGCTGGTTGGATGCTCCCGGTTCATAAAAGCGAATATTATCTGCCAAAGTAGCGCTGAACAGGTAAGGATGCTGTGGAATATAGGCAATATGCCGTTGCCATTCAGCTTTGGTATCCACAGATAATCGGCATCCATTAAGGGTCAGCTCACCTGAAGTGGGGTCAGAAAAACCGCCAAGCAGACTAAGCAATGTCGTTTTGCCTGCACCACTCGCTCCGACGATGCCGATCATGTTCATGTGCGGTTCAACACTTGCAGACACATGTTCAAGCCGGGCAGAGCCGTCTTCATTCAGTAAACACACATCAGACAGCATAAGGATGTCCTGCCCCGTGATGTCTAATCCTTTATCATGAACTGTCTGTGCATTCGTCTCCGTCGCTTCTTCTTCTGCACCGAGAATCGAACGTATCGCTCCCCAAGCCTCTTTACCATCCAATGAGGCGTGATAGTCTGATCCCAACTGTCGTATAGGCATAAAATATTCCGGTGCCAGAATAAGCACCGCAAGCGCTGCCTCCAGTCCCACTGAACCACTAATCAGACGCAGCCCCAAGCCTACCGCTACAAAAGCGACCGACAGCATACTGAAAAAATCGAGGGCAAATGAAGAAAGAAACGCTACCCGCAGCGTACGCATCGTGGCTGTACGATACTGGTCGCTGACCTTCCCTACGGTTTCCCCATGCGCCCGACTGCGTCCCAAAAACCTTAGTGTCTGTAGTCCACGCAACGAATCCGTAAAATGATGTGATAACAGACGATAGGAACGCCACTGCTTGTCTGCCTGCTTTCGCGCCGCCAAGCCGAGCAAAATAAAGAAGCCCACCAGAATCGGCATCGTAGTCGTCAAAATCACACCTGAAATCAGATCTAATGTGAAAACGTACACAAGCACAAGTAAGGTTACAGCCATCATGTCTATCATACGAGGAATGGATATTTCCAAATAATTGCGAACCCGATCCACGCCATCCAGCGCTAGCGTCACCAACTTGCCGCTTCCTTCCCGCGCAGCAAAACCCGGGCCTCGCTCAAACAAACGCGCAAGCAGACGCTCCCGTAAGGAAGCGCCTGCTGCTTCGGCGAAACGACCGGCTGTCCGGCGTTGCAGCCAGATCATCGTATGCCTCACTGCAAAAGCCGCGAAAAACAACGCCAGCGATGGCCAAGCCATTACTAGCGGATTTTGTTTAAATAAAATCGTAACAGCCTTTGCCAAAAAGATGGCTTGTGCAATTACCGCTGCTCCCTGGAGCAGGGAAAGGGCGGCCAGCAGCAGCATTACTGGCCGAATGCCCTTTAATTCAAACCAGGCTTTATCCATTAGTATTCCAGATGATCCTTTTCACTGAGACGCTTATGGAAAACAAAATAGCTCCACGCCTGATAAGCCAACACAAAGGGTAAAAGCGTTGCTGCAACAATCGTCATGGCTTTCAGTGTGTAATGACTGGAGCTTGCATTATATATCGTCAAATCAAAAGCACTGTTGATCGAGCTCACCATAAATCTCGGGAACAAGCCAACGAATAACGAAACGAAGCTTAGCAAAATGATGACACCGGTCATCCCGAAAGCCCATCCTTCGCGGCGCTGCTTCAGGAAATACCATGTTAGCACATAGGCAACCATCCCCACTGCAACCGCAACATACATAAAGGGACCGCGACGTGCAAATAAATCCGTTGCAAAATAAGTCCATACCACCATACCAGCAAGCAAAATCCCCAACACCGGAAGAAATTTGGACGCGATCACACGAGCACGATCCCTTACTTCACCAATCGTCCGCAGAGAAATGAACGTCAGCCCGTGCATAAGGCACATTCCGACCACGGTCAGTCCAATCCATACGGTGTATCCATTGAACACATCCAAGAATCCGGCTTTCAGATCCATGTTTTGCTGAATAGGTACACCCTTCACTAAAGCGGCAAAGGCCATACCAAACAGCATCGGTGGCAGGAAGCTGCCAATCAGAATGCAAGCATCCCACGTTCCTGTCCACCCTTTCCCTTCAGCCTTGCCACGGAACTCAAAGGAGACTCCTCGCAAAATCAAGCCTAGCAAAATAAACACAAATACCAGATAATATCCGCTGAACATCGTTGCATAAAAATGCGGGAAAGCGGCAAACATCGCACCTGCTGCTGTAATCAGCCACACTTCATTGGCATCCCAGAATGGACCAATCGTATTGATCATTAAACGTTTTTGTTGGTCATTGCGCGGCACTAATCCAGTAGCCATACCCACGCCAAAATCAAAGCCCTCTAGAAAAAAGAAGCCTGTAAACAGCACTGCGATCAATAAGAACCATAAATCATTTAACGTCAATGCTGCCACCCCCTTGAGCAAATGGATCATGAATTACCGTATGCTGATGCGGCTCCATATCTGGGCCTTTACGAGCGGTGCGAGCAAACAGGAATGCCAGTACACCCGTTAAAATGAGATACAGCGACGTAAATGCAATCAGTGAGAACAACACTTCTCCTGCTACAACGGTAGGTGAAACGGAATCTTTTGTTTGCAGCAAACCAAATACAGTCCACGGCTGACGTCCCATTTCTGTCATGATCCAGCCCGCGGTATTGCCAATGAACGGGAGTGATATCCCCCACAGCATAAGACGGAAGAACCAACGATGGGAGCCCTCCAATTTTTGTCGAAAACTCAGATAAGCTCCGTACAGAGCAAGTGCGATCATGGCACATCCTGCCGCAATCATAATGCGGAAGCTCCAGAAGGTCGTACGGACAGGCGGAATATAATCACCCGGACCGTAGGTCTTTTCATACTGTGCTTGAAGCTCCTTCATACCAGGCACAGAGCCGGAAAACTTGCTATACGACAGAAAGCTCAGTGCAAACGGAACCTTAATCTCAAAGGTATTTTCCTGCTTATCAGGATCAATATTGGCAATAATCGTCCAAGGCGCTGGATCGCCACTGTCTCCCCACAGAGCTTCACTGGCTGCCATCTTCATGGGCTGTGTTTTGATCAAATATTGAGCCTGTCCATGACCAAACAAAGGAATAGCAATGGCACAGATTAATGCAACTATAATGCTCAATTTAAAAGAAGGTTTAAAGAAGTCCATATTCTTTTTATGCATCAGCTTCCAAGCACTAATCCCTGCTACCAGGAAAGCTCCAGTTGCAATAGCAGCAAAGATGGTGTGAGGATACTCCCACAAAAGCTGCTCGTTCGTTAACAAAGCAGCAAAATCTTGCATTTCTGCCCGGCCATTTACAACCCCATATCCTACGGGACGTTGCATGAATGAATTAGCAGCCAAAATCCACAAAGCCGAGAGCATCGTACCAATCGCTACTAGCCACATGCAAACTAAATGGACAGTTTTGGATAGTCTTTCCCAGCCGAATACCCATAGGCCGATAAAGGTTGATTCCAGAAAAAATGCAAGCAATGCTTCAATGGCTAGCGGTGTACCAAATACATCACCGACAAAACGGGAAAAGTCCGACCAATTCATTCCGAACTGGAACTCCTGCAAAATTCCGGTAACTACGCCCAGCGCAAAGTTAATCAGCAGAAACGTTCCCCAGAATTGAGCCATTTTTTTGTACAAGTCTTTTTTCTTGATAACATACATAGTCTCCATAATTGCCACCAACAATGACAATCCAATGGAGATTGGCACATAAACAAAATGAAGAATCGTAGTGGTTGCAAACTGCAACCGTGCCAAATCCAATACGTCCATGATGCTGCTCCTCCTCTGTACTTCCCTTAACAATGATTTAATGTTTGTGATCTGAAGTCTTTTATATTTGTGATTGTATTCACATTGTTACATATGAAACCGTCACTTTTTTAGGAAATGACTCACTTAGCTAACTTCCCCATGGTTGCCATAACCGGGCTTCAGATTATCCCCATTATATAGAATAAATTTAAATGAAATTGAATCAAAAATGTGAACATCGTGTCAAAGTTGTGTCATAACGATGGCTTTTCTACGAAAATGCCCTAAATTCCATAATCAATGTGACATTTTCTATTGATCTGTCTTTTTTCAATATATATAAAAAGAGCCTCTCTTCATTCGGAGAGGATACCTCCGACATCTGCAAGAGAGACTTCATAACGTTAAACCTAGGGAATCGATCAACAGCCATCTGTTCCTCCGTTCTTTTGGACCTGATTACGGTAGGAGGAAGGCGACACTCCAACATACTTTTTAAATTTACTATGAAAATAATCTGCATTTGCATATCCCACGCGGCCCGCCACTTGGTGCACCTTAATCCCTTGTGCAAGCAATTCCCTTGCTCGCTCAATCCTTACCTTATCCAGGTAGGCATTAAAGGCCTCGCCTGTATGACTTTTGAACAGTTTGCCCAAATACCCACTATTGTAATTGAACATATCTGCCAGCAACTCCAGTCGCAAATTTTCATCATAATGACCATGTATAAAGTCAATCATTTGCTTCATGATGATCTCCTTGCCACCCGTATCAGTCTGTCCAATCCACTGCAACACATGTTCGAGCGAGTGATCCACCAGCTCGCCCAATGTTGAATAGGCATATACATTGGTAATCAAGTTGGAATGCTCCTCCAGCACGGTCCGGCTGTGTTCCTGTCCAGCTGCATAATTGTTCAGTGCGAGTGTGAATGTCTGAGCGAAGGCCGCCTTGATTGCAGATTCTGTACGATAAATCTGGGGAAATTGGACTTCCATGTCCTTAATGACACGGGTCGCCGCTCTACCATTAGCCATATCCAGCGCGTAGTACAGCTTTTCTGCATAACGCATGGGATCATCTGGGGCTCTGTCAGACGCTTCATCCATTTCAGCAGGGACTGTCTCCCATTCATGTAGGTCGCCGGGAAGCATGACTCTTTCTGCCCGGAACAAAAACATACGCTCCAATAATCGTAACGCCTGCTCAAAAGATCTGGGGATATCCTTAAGAATGTCTACCGGAGCGCCGGCAGCCCCATAGATTTCATTTACCCACGGTTTTAGCTCCTGTCGCCATGCAGCCAGCAACTGAACAGCATCTTTTTCCGTTTTTAACATGGCGGGAAGCAATAGGCCCGTATATATTCCAGCCTCAAACACAATGCCTCTACCCTGCTCACGACACAATTCGGCCAGCCGCTGCTTTGCTGCCAACTGCCGGGCTTGCCGATCCCAGTCAGGTATACGCAAATCCAGCAAAACCACCTGATAGCTACTCCAGTCCAAGGCTGGTAACGCTGGCTGTTGTCCGTGTTTTCCACCGCCGTTTTGGTGTTCAGCCTGCTTGGATGCACGATGGCTGGGTTCTACAGCATTACGAGCATGTTCTCCATGAACCGGAAACAGCAATGCTTCGATCCAATCGCGCTCATGCGAAGACGGACTCCCCCACTTTCCATCTCCCTTTTCGTTTTCAATGCTTTGCCGTACTCGCTTTAGCTCCAGCGTCATTTCTTCCTCATCAACGGGCTTCAATAAATAACCATCCACCCCGAATCCCATGGCTTGCCTAGCATAATTAAAGTCTGCATATCCGCTTAAAATGAGAAAGTGATACGGCTCCCCATTCATTTGGCGTATGCTTTGTATAACCTCCAACCCACTCATCCCAGGCATACGAATATCTACAATGACCAGTTCTGGTCGATGCTCTCCGAACTTTTCCAAAGCCTCGCGTCCGTTCTCAGCCGTATCGACGATGCGAAAGCCACAATCTCCCCAGTCAATAATGGAAGACAGTCCTTCACGAATCGCAGGCTCATCATCTACAATCATCGCTTTATACATTCGACGCTTCCTCCCTTGGTATGGAAAAGTATACGGTTGTTCCTACCTGTAATGCGCTTTC
Source organism: Paenibacillus sp. EKM211P (assembly GCF_011066175.1). Lineage (NCBI taxonomy): Bacteria > Bacillati > Bacillota > Bacilli > Caryophanales > Paenibacillaceae > Paenibacillus > Paenibacillus sp. EKM211P. Next base: position 140,215 of record NZ_JAAMNS010000005.1, on the reverse strand, counting down.
AATATGCAGACCATAACGTTCACCATACATCAATGTCAGACGTTGATGAACATTGCGTAGACCAATACTGCTCCCTTCCGGCTCCTCCGTACCCGTGATCCGAGCCAACAGACGGGTCAGTTGCTCTTCCTCCATGCCAATTCCATCATCAGCCACTTTAATGTGCAGCTCTCTTTGTTCTATTGTGATATCTACCTTTACGGTAACTGGTTCTTCCTTATTTTCTAGGCCATGAATGACTGCATTTTCCACTAACGGTTGTATGATTAAGGGAGGAATCGACATGTCCTTCGCGCTTTCTTCCAAATTCACTTCATAGACCAAACGATTTCCAAACCTGAACTGCTGAATTTGCAAATAGGATCGCACCATATCCAGCTCCTGTAATACGGTTGTTTTACCACTGCCAATCTCCAGATTCCTGCGCATCAGCCTGCCAAGCAAACGAACCGTCGTTGCTATCTCCGCCTCCCCATTCAGGTGTGCTTTCATTCGAATGGATTCTAAGGCGTTAAACAGAAAATGCGGATTAATTTGGCTTGCCATCATTTTTAGCTTGATATCCTTTTGTGCCAATTCAAGCTTATTATTATGTTCACTCGTTTCATAGACCTGTGCCATAAGCTGGCGGATACTACTCACCATGTAGTTGAAACGGCGGGATAAATCACCGATCTCGTCCCTTCCCTCCACACTTGATACCACATGAAAATCACCCGCAGCTACCTGACCCAGCTCATAGCTCAGCCGCTGGAGCCGTTTGGTAATAAGCCAGGAAATGATGGTAATCAGAATCAGCGCCATGATGAGTACCGCTAGTACACATAATGCACCAATCAGGCTGACCCGGTTTGCCCCCTGCACGATATGTTCCGTTGAAAACACCGAAATAATCGTCAATCCGCTCACACTTGAGGTTGGCAGCAGCTCATCCACAATAATGTTCGAGGGCGTTCCGTTAATTTTTGCTTCATATATCCCCTTACCTGCACGCTGGACATCAAAGCCTAAATGTAAATCCGTCAACGTCCGACCTACTGACTGCGGATGGGTAGCTGCGACCACAATTCCGTTACGATCCGTAATCAAGGTTTCAAAGGGCTCCTTGCTCAGCATATGATTCAACTCGGTCTGACTCAGTGCAATCATCAGAACTCCCTTGGAATTGTATTCGGGAAAAGGAATTTGCCGTACCAGGCTGAGGCGATTAACTGGGTTATCCTCCTTATCCTGAATGTAAAACCAGTTAATCGCCGTCCCCTTCAAAGCCTCCTGGAACCACGGCTGCCGCTCAATGTTAGCGTCCACAGGAATAAACTCCAGATTGTTGACCAATGTCGGATTGTAAGAATAGAACCGGATAGTAGCAACCTCTCTATATTGCTGGGTGTACTCATTAAAATCCTTGTACTGATGGTACGCATTCATGAGCTCCACCATGCCGGGATAACGGCGGTTCGCCATCTCCTTTAGCCTTTTATCGAACATTAGCCCATTTGAAATATCTGTTGGCACACGTAATAAATTTGCTGTCTGGCTCTTAATCTTTTCCACATTATTTACCGTTTGGGCAATCGCACTGTCCAGTGCCTGCTCTCGCAAATAAAAAATAACGCAGCCGCCCACCAACAGCACTGGGATCATGACAATCAGTACGTAGGAGAAGAGCAGCTTATTCCGCATACGCATATTATTCATCAGATGCCTTACTCCACGATACATGCCATCCCTCCTGTGAGATAAGCGCTTACATATTTTCAGTTTAAAGCTTCACAACATTTATATCCATATTTTCTTGCCAAATAAAAAGGTGGTGAACGGAGTCACCACACTTTACGGATCACGAACTATTTACGTACAAAAGGTTCGATATGCACTCCCTGTGGCAGCTTATACGGATCTTCCGGGTTGATACGGTCATAGAACATAATGCCATCCAGATGGTCCATTTCATGCTGTACGACAATCGCTGCATAACCCTTAAACGTTAACAGTTCCTGAGTTCCGTCCGGTAAATTGGCCTTGATGCGAATCTTCTCGTAACGTGGTACATATCCGGGTATGTACCGATCTACAGACAAGCATCCCTCACCCTGTTCCAAGTAAATCATGGATGTAGAATGGCTGACCAGCTTCGGATTAAACAGGCCATATTCTACCGTTTTGTCTCCATCTTCATAATAAATAGCACACATTCTTTTATTCAACCCAACCTGGTTGGCGGATAGCCCTACACCCGGGCGCAGCTCATAGCGGGTGGCCAGCTCTTCATTTTGGCTATTTTTCAGGTAATCCAGCATCCATTGCATCTGTTGAAGATCCTCTTCAGACAGCGGCAGACATACCGGATCAACCTTTGTGCGCAAAATCGGTTCCCCTTCACGCACGATATCCTTCGTGAGAAGCATGTCCATCGATTGATTGCTCATTCGTCAGCCTCGATTCATTTAAATAAATATTACGATCATGTGATGTACAGCAAAAGCTGGAGAATTCCCCGCTTTTCTGCAAGTTTTATCCCATAAATTATATCTATTCATGAAATGAATTGTCAAAATAGAGCGGTATGGGAGAGAGAAGCCATGATGCGCCCTCTCTATATAAAGCCATTAAATATTCACTGCCTTAATTGTTTATCTAATTAAATTATACTTATGTTCTTATAGCACTGAACCAAAAACCTCCTAAACCAATGAAGTGTTCAGGAGGTCTTTAAATAGTTTTTCTTACGATTAAGACGGCTGTTCTAATGCTTCGGGTGTATCGCTGAACAGCTTCGCCTTTGGATTCGGCTGTGTCCAGGTATTATAATATTGCGAATTCTTGCCGTAGGAATTGTCGATGACCACATGCGGCATATCAAGCAGGCAGGCCAGAATGTGACCGTGTAGCCGTGAAGTGCGAACCTCGCGGTAAGAACTGAACAGCGTAACCGCCTTGTTCATGAGATGGTCGGTGTACTTGTACCAGAATGTACGGGTAGGCAACGGTCCGCCCATTTTCTTATTCAGTCGGTAAAACTTTTGGAAATAGACAATCCCCTTCACTTCCAGCGGAGTGAATAAAGTATCCCAGTCCAGACGGTGTGAGGCATCAGCCTCGTCATCGAATTTCTTTTGTCCTCCTACCGTTTCAATATCTGTACGCAGGAAGTACAATACGTCCTTCACCGTTTCCGTAGTCGGCTTCAATGGCCACAGCTGGTGCGCCATATCAGGACATAATGTGATACTGCACTGGTTTAGTTTATCCTTAGCCCACTGATAAGAGCGTGTATCCCGCACAAACATATGTAGATCCGGGTGAGCATTAAACAGGGCAGCCACCTCATTAGCCTTCTGTTCAGACTGGAAGTGGATCGTCTGCGGCATGATTACAATTCGGTGGTTAGGGAAATCACGAACGATGCGTTCCCGCAAATTTTGGTGATTTGAATATAGATCGCCAAAGTTGCCACCGCCGTGGCATACGATAATCCAGTCGCCCGGAATATGAAGCTGATCGGGAATATCCATGGCGCTATAACGGGCACGGACACGAATGCCATTATCCTTAAAGAACGCTTCGGTGCCTTTCATGATCAGTACGTCCCCACCGTTATTATAGACGGGATAATCGACATAAATAATGTTCGAACCTTGAGGGACTACGTCGAGAATGACGCTCAGCTTATTTTTCAGTTTAGCCATGGGATGCGAATTCGGCATCTTTCAGTTCTCCCTTCCTGCGCTTCTTTTGTATAGTCTGCAAGACAAATGTAATATCACTTTTATCAAAAATGATCCGGGATAGCGGAACATTGAAAAACATTGGGAACGAGAACAGCGAGAACGCCAACCGTACACAAGCACCTACAAGCAAAGCAATAGCAATGCCGTCCAGACCGAAGATCGGTGTACAAATAAAAAACAGACCGACGGTGATCGCATAGGCCACAATTTGCCGGAACAATACCAGTCCCGGACGACCGAGTGCGTTAAAAGCCGAAGCCAGAATCCATGAGCCACCACCGATAATACATTCCAGTGATAGCAGGTAGAACGTTAGCGATGCTTCCAGAAAAGCGGGCCCGTACAGCAAACCCAGCATGTATCGACCAATAAAGAGAGCTGGTACAATGACGATGAGCATCGCAGCCATGGAGATGCGAAAAGCACGACCCACCGTTTCGACAATTTTGCTGTGTTCCATCCCTGTCACTTTCGGGAAGGTTACATTAGTGACGGCATTTTGCACCACATTGAACACACGGGACAAGGCGTAGACAACAGAGTACAGACCGAACGCTTTGGGTGACAGCAGCGCCACAATGACGATTTTGTCCGTTTGTGTGGACAGCGTTCCCATCAACTCCATCCCATACACCCGCGCTCCATAGCTATAATAAGGGCGCAGCACTTGGCGGCTGGTCAACGGACGAAATGCGCGTAGGTTCATATGCTTGCGCAATCGGAGGAACGCCCACATGAGCGCAAGGAAACTCGCGGCAAAATTCACTGCCCCCGCCAGTTGCACATTGAGTAAGCCCATCAGCCACAGGGTCACTAGACCGATGAAATTCAGTAACGGATAGTAAAACAGCAGGCCGTTATATACGCTAAACCGATCCAGTCCTTGCGATAATGCCGTCGTAAGTGCTGTAAGCACCGCTAACGGTACTGCTGCCGCACAATAAATCTGCGACAGTTGGATAATGTCTGCACCATAGCCATTCAGCCACAGCGGCATACATATCCAGGCCACCGCTCCTGCCAACAGACTGGCAGGCAACTGAATCCAGAGCGACAACGCCAGCAGTTCTTCCGTCGTGCCTGTTTTCTTCTTGAGGTTATAAATTAACGAGGTTGGCAAGCCGAAGCTCAATACACTGCCGATCAGCGTAGGCCAGAACAGAACAGCCGCCAGTTCACCTTTCCCCTCTACTCCGAGCATACGTGCGGTCAGGATGGAAGTCAGGGTCGTGACGATTAGCACAAAAAAATTGTTAAAGCTCGTGCGCATGATCGTTTTGGCGAGACTGTCACCCGTGAATACTTTCCTTGCTGCTGTCCATGTGCTCATGTTACGTCCAACTCCTGTTCCTTATTAAGCCTCTCGTCTCTATGCTCACATCGCGTCTTTTGACGCACCTCCATCAGCCTACCGTTTTTTTTGAATTGCGTTCAGACAACTGTCCTCCGCTAACAGGCTCCTTCGTACTTGAGAAAATCTCTTTCAGTGCTCTTCTATAGCCTTGAATGGCTTTATGATTTTTTTTGGGTCTCTCCCTTAAAATCTGATACAACGTCGTCCAATATAGTGCTGCATAACCGATCGGCCCAGATCCCTCGTCACGTAGTAGATGAATATGATTCATCACCCGCATATAAGTAACCTGTTCCATATTGTCGCGCGAGGACGGCGATTCATGGTGAAGCAGCGTAAGGGCCGGATTAATATACAATGGACCGCTTTTCATGGCGATACGGGAAAGTAATAAATCCTCGCCGACGCTATAGCTTTGCAACCAAGGTACCGGCTCCAGACTTAGAATCGCATCACGGCGAAATGACATATTACAACCATGAAAAAACTGGGTCTTAAACGTCTTCTTGGCCTTATGCCAGTTGTACATCGAGCCGGACTGACCGCTGAGGGACAATCTCCCTTTGGACAAAGATTGCTGGAACGAAAGCAAGCAGCGAATTGTACCCATGAAGCTGTTACTCATTCCCTGTGCTATGCCGCCAACACCAGCTGCCTGCGGATACGCCTCATAGGTGCGCATCAACTCATTCAAGTAGTTGCTCGGCAGCTCAACATCATCGTCAAGGAACAAAATGATGTCACCTTGCGCAAGCTCCACCGTCTTTACACGTGATAACCATAGTCCGGGCTGCTCCTTACGATGATATCGGTAGGCAATTCCCGCTCTGCTCAACTGATGCTCATAACGTTCCAGCACATGCTTTGGCAGTTTTCCGTCATCAATAATCCACAGCTCGGTTTCACATGCCTCTGGTGCTCCCCCCATGGCAATTGAATTGATGCATCGGGTCAGATCGTCAACCCGATTGCGGGTGCACAGAGCAATGGACAAGCTTAACATCATACTCCCCCTTTATCCTGTCAATGTGTATTAAGCAGATTACTGAACCGCCGGGCCTAAATATTCGTTATATTTTTGCTTACGCGGGTTCAGAATGAACAACACCCCCTGCTTGTATCCATCTGCTGCGTTAAAATTACGGCGCAGCGTTTCTTTGAGCATCAAGTAGGTTAAGGTCCATAAAAGAGCTCCATACTGGATAAATCCTGCCTTTTTCAGGGCAAGAAAATAATAGTGGTTAATCGCTGTGGCCTTGGCTACTTTGCCCGCCTTATCGCGCGAGCTTGGAGATTCATGATGGATGATCATTAAGTCGGGATTAATCACCAGTTTGCCGTAACGACTCGCTAACTGGCACATGTACAAATCGTCAGCCACCGCATAGCTGGTCATCCACGGATACGGCTTCATGTCCCGAAGCGCATCCCTCCGAAATGACATATTGCAGCCATGGAAAAATTCAGTGTCAAAAGTCTCGGTTGCTTCGCTCCAACGCAGCAAAGAACCTGCCAGACTACTGGGCGAGAGCTTGCCAAGGGAAGAAGACATCTGAAAAGTCAAAACGCCAAGCAGCTTTCCTGCCCGGCTTGAATGTAGTCCCTTTGCAATCCCTCCAACACCTACAATCGTGTCATCCTGTTCGTAGGTATCGAGCAAGCGCCGGATATAGAGTTTATCGTCCAGTTCGGCATCATCGTCAAAATACAGCACAATATCATACCGTACGAGAGACAAGGCCTCATAGCGGGATAACCAAACGCCGGGACGACTTTTTTTATAATATTTGAGAACACCTTGAGGCAATCCGGACACCATGTGACGGTACTGTTCAATCTGTTGGTCGGAAATATCGCCGTCATCAACAATCAGCAGTTCTACAGCTGTATGCTCCAATTGTTGCTGTGCAGCAATAGATTGTATACAGCGTGTCAGGTCTTCGATCCGGTTGCGGGTACAAATGATGATGGAGACATCGGACATGCCATTACCTCCTGTGTGTGTATCCAGATGCTTTGAAAGAGATATTCAAAGTTTTTCCAATTGCTGGATTATATATGTTTATTGTATCTTTGACAGCGTTTGAGTGTATATACCTCTTTTGTATACTTTTTCAGTCTCCAAAAGGGTAGACAATCCTCAAAATGAGCAAAAAAATAGGATCGGCTTCTTATGCCAATCCTGATCTACCCTTGAAAATCCAAAAATAATGTGGCATTCACATACCGACGTGCCATCGACAAAAAATAACTATTTTGCACCGATACCGCTGCCACCAGCAAAGTATTACGCACTGCTTCACACTGGTTAGGGGTCAAATGCTGTAAACGACAAGTATATTGATCTGCGGCTTGTACCAGCAGTTCTTCTGTCGCAGCTTCCTGACGTTTCTGTCCTGTAGCAGAATTTCCGTTGTCTTTTGCATACCCTGCTCCTGCCACATCAAGCAGTTGGTCTCCGTTCGCATCCAGCTCTTCAAATAAAGTTGAATATGCAGCGTACAAATCGACCGGCTGAATCAGATCATCCGTATCATCTTCTGGCTGTTGGAACAGGATATAAAATAACTGACGGATAGATTCAAAATCAAGACATGATTTTAAATCTTCCACGATGAGCAATATGGCAGCCTGGTTGACTGAGTATTTTTTGCCGATCTTCGGAGCGCCGAGGAACTCCTTGAAATCACGTTTGACCCAATTTTGCATAGAGGCCAGTGAGACATGGCTATATTCCACCAGTTGGCCTAAAGAAACGATCTCCTGCAGCGAAAAGGCTGCGCTGTGCTTGCCCTTGATGATTTTATCCAGCACAGGCGTCACTTCGGTATATAGAAATGTCGGCATGGTACTACCGGAACGGGCAAGATGGCTATGAGTGCGCCTCCAGGCGTCCTGAAGAACAGCCAAAGGCTGCAATTCGCTGCGGCCTTCCATGGCCAGCAACAAATGGGCCATATCACGGCGAGTGAGGGTAAAAGACTCCATCTGCTTTCCTCCCTTTATTGCATTTCAAGTTCATTCGAACTCATCATACGCCCTTAAACTAGGCTTGTAAAGTGAAGCAATGAGCCGTGCGGGTACTATTATGCCTTATTTTTCGTGTAAATTAGAGGTAGGTGACCTGCTACGATTCCATATGAACCTTGTATATTTTCTTTTAAGTTCTTAAAATAAGTTCAAGTGAACTCAAAATAGAGTTCCTTAAAAAATTGAACGAAAAAGGGATGAGTGAAAATTATATGGGTATAGGTGTCAGTCTATTTTTGTTTGCGGTGTTGATTTTATTTAGTGCTTTCTTCGTGGCTACCGAGTTTGCGATTATTAAAATCCGTTCCAGCCGGGTAGATCAGCTGGTGGTGGAGAACCGTAAAAACGCACTGGCGCTACAAAAAGTCGTCAATAATCTGGACGGCTACCTGTCTGCCTGTCAGCTTGGTATTACGATTACAGCGTTAGGACTCGGTTGGCTCGGTGAACCAACTGTAGTCAAACTGCTGGAGCCTCTCTTTCAACAGCTCAACATCAATGGGGAGTTTTCACATATCCTGGCCTTTATTATTTCATTTGTCATTGTAACTTACCTGCACGTGGTGATCGGCGAACTGGCTCCCAAAACATTGGCGATCCGCAAAGCGGAAGCTGTCAGCCTGTTAACCTCTCCATTCATCGTGTGGTTTAACCGGATTATGTATCCGTTTATTTGGCTCCTTAACGGCTCGGCCAATCGCCTGGTTCGTCTGTTCGGTCTTCAACCGGCTACTGAGCATGAAGAAGCGCACTCTCAGGAAGAAATTCAGATCATTTTGTCCGAAAGCGTGGAAAGTGGTAAGATCAATAACACCGAATATGGCTACGTAAATCGTATCTTCGCTTTTGACGAGACCGTTGCCAAAGAAATTATGGTGCCACGTACAGATATGGTATGCTTGTTTACGAATCGCTCGCTCAAAGAAAACATGCAGACTATTCACGAAGAACAGTATACCCGTTTTCCGGTAGCGACAGACAGCAAGGATCAGATCATTGGTATGATTAATACCAAGCAGCTATTCCTTGAGTATGATCGCAATCCCGAGCTTGTTTTCGATAGCCTGATTCAACCGATCTTGACCGTTCCGGAAGTTATTCCCGTCAACACGCTGTTGAAACGTATGCAGAAGGAGCAGGTTCATATCGCTCTCCTGGTCGATGAATATGGTGGAACCTCTGGTCTGATTACCATTGAGGACATTCTGGAGGAGATTGTTGGCGAAATTCGGGATGAATTTGATAAGGATGAACGGAAGGAAATCGAGAAACTGACGGAGAACAGTTATTTGATGGATGGTAAAGTGATGCTTTCCGATCTGAGTGATCTGACGGGCTTGACATTGGACGATGAAGACGTGGATACTGTCGGAGGGTGGGTGTATAGCCGGGTTCCGGAACCGAGACAGGGCAAGGAATTCATAGAAGATGATGTGAAATTTATCATTCGTGAAATGGGTAAAAATCGTATTCGTCGGGTGGAAATTATTTTACACCACAAATCCCCGATCTCGGAAATGGAGTCGGACACTTCTTCCCAGGAGTGAACTTTGTGATCTGAGCGACCAGCATACTGCACTTGGCACTTGCGTTCACTCCTACTGAAATGACATATTTTTAGGGCAAACGACTCAGGTTGTTTGCCCTACATGCGTGTAAGGAGGAGCTAGTAAATTGGATATTTTATCATCTATTATTATGGGTATTATTGAAGGGCTGACAGAGTTTTTGCCGGTCTCTTCGACGGGTCACATGATCCTTACGGCTGATCTTCTAGGGTTGAACACTGAGAATGATACGGTCAAAACATTTGAGGTTATCGTACAATTAGGTGCTGTGATGGCGGTCGTTGTATTATACTGGCGCAGATTCCTCAGCCTGTTTGATTTCAGACGCAAAATCTCATCCCAGCCACGTCTAAACCTGTTACATATTATTTTAGCCATGATCCCTGCAGGAGTAATTGGTGTACTGTTCCGTGATGTGATCAAGCAATACTTGTTTGGTCCTGAAACGGTTTTGTACAGTTTGGTCATCGGGGGCTTGCTCATGATCGCGGCTGAAAAATTCCATCCGCCTATTAGATCACATACGTTGGATGAGATCACGTACAAACAAGCATTTACCATCGGTGTGTTCCAAGTCCTAGCTCTGTGGCCAGGCTTCTCTCGTTCAGGCTCAACTATGTCTGGGGGCCTATTCGCACGTGTAAGCCATACGGCAGCCGCAGAATTTACATTCCTCGTATCTGTTCCGGTCATGCTGGGTGCATCGGGGATTGATATGATTAAAAGTATGGATCATCTGTCTATGAGTGATTTCCCGGTGTTCGCAGCCGGCTTTATTACTGCCTTTATCGTCGGGATGCTGGCAATCAAAACGTTCCTCGGTCTGCTCAAACGCTTGAGCTTGACTACGTTTGCCATCTATCGTTTCGTGCTGGCGGCTGTGTTCTTTTTCATTATTTTGTAATCATTGTTTGGTATCCTATAACCAAAAAGGGATATCCAAGTGGCCTTAAGGTCAGCCTTGGATATCCCTTTTGCTATTTTGCGGGCTTGGGTAGATCGTCCTGATCTATCTACCATGCGTACTGATTACTGTTTGGATTCCAGCGTAGTCAGATATTCCGAAACTTGAGCTGGCGTTTTGGCATATTTGCTGTGCAAATGAGCAATTTTCTCGCCATTACGGAACACGAGCAGGCTCGGAATGCCGCGTACTTGATTTTCTTCAGCAATCGGCTGAAACTTCTCGGCATCAAGCGCAAAGAAACGCTTATCCGCGTTCTCCTTCATAATGCCGTCCATAAATTTATCCAGCGTCTTGCAATCTGGACACCAGCTGGTATCAAATTTTACGACGGTTAGACCGTCACCGTTAATTAAATCCTGATATTGCTGCTCAGATTCGATACGTTCCATCGTTGGTCCCTCCTAGAGTGAATTGATAATATCTTCACATTCACATATGAATGATAAATCAGGCTTATTCCTATATTGTAATGATTCTTTTATATATTGCAACTGGGATGAGTACATGTTTGAGCATGTAATTATTCTATTTTTGCTCGGATCAGCGGTATTGCGCATCATAACGATTGGCCCGGCTGATATGCTGTAGCGTCTCTCGCTCGTGCTCAGTTAGCGGCGCAATGTCGGCAGCGGAAATATTATGCTCCAATTGCCCCAAAGAGCTTGCACCCGGGATCACAGCAGCAACAGCCGGATGAGACAGGCTATAACGGATCGCTGTCTGCTCCATACTACGGTCCGCCCCTGCAAATGCCTTTAATTGCTTACGCACGTCCAGTAGCTCTGCTTCTTCGTAGTCTAGGTATCCCTTCGCTGCCTTTTCTTCACCCTTGTCAGCCAATACGCCGCTCGCCACGGGTCCACGTGCAATCACACTAATTCCCCGCTCCTGAAGCAAAGACAGTACTTCTTCCTCTGCACGCCGATCCAGCAAGCTATACTGATTCATAACACTAACGATATTCGAGCGTTCCACATATTCACGGATGACATGCGGGCGAATGGAAGAAATACCATAGTAGCGGATGACACCCTCCTGCTGCAGTTGCTCGAAAGCCTCAATGGTTTCATCGATCGGATCATCAATCGTCCCTCCGTGCAACTGATACAGGTCGATATAGTCCGTTCCCAGACGGCGCAGACTCTCTTTCACGGCTGACAGGATATATTTCTTGGACGGATCCCATCCCCAGCCCTCCTGCCCCGGTATACGCCGATTGCCGACCTTGGTCGCCAGGATGACATCCTGGCGTCGTCCACGGATGGCTGCCCCCACAATTTCTTCATTGCGTCCATGCTGGTACAAATCGGCCGTATCCAACAGATTTACGCCCCTGTCTAACGCTTCATGGATCAAGTAAACAGCTTGCTGCTCCTCCGTACCGACCGACATACATCCCAAGCCAATCTCACCTACCAGCAAATCCGAAGCTCCCAGACGGTTTTTCTTCATCGTTGTCTCCCCTCACTTCAATGACGTATAAATTTAAATTTTTAATATTTCTCTATTATACGAAAAATACATACAAAAAAAACAACCCCAAAGACATAGAGACTCCACGCTCTCCAATCCTTTGAAGTTGTTGTATGAAATTCGTATTCCCTTAGAAGCTATCCGAACAGCCATTGTACAGCTTTAGGAAACTGACGCTGAAAACAATCCACACGATGCACCGCATCTTGATCCAGCTCAAGCAGCACATCTTTTGTGTCAAGTCCCTGTGCCAGGAGCACCTCGTGTGCCTGAAGGGTCAGCGGAACCATGTCTTTTTGTACATTCGTCTTCCCTTCCCCTTCACGGGTCCCGACAGATATATATATCCGGCGTGTCCCGGCCATTACAGTAGCAAATGATGCAGATTGCATATAATCGATCATACCGGGAAACCAATATGAGCCCGAGATCGAACCAATGCGTCCAAATATATGCGTATACTGGAAGGCCGCATACATGGAAATCAGTCCACCCAACGAAGCACCGATCAGCCCTGTATGCTCCAGCCCAGTTTGCACTGGATATTTTGCCTCGACATAGGGCATTACTTTTGTAACCACAAACGCCAGATAGGCATCTCCGCCACCGCCAAAAGCAGGTCTTCCCTCTACTAAAGCAGCTGCCTTCCAAGGCGTATAATCGTCCAGCCGATTCACGGGCTGAATGCCCACCAGTATCACACGGGGCAGCTCTCCCGTAGAAAAACCTCTTTCCAGTTCATCCAACCCGCTTAGAAATAAAGAGCTGCCATCCTGCACATACAGCACAGGATACAGCTCATTAGGATTCACAGATACGGGAGGTGTATAGATGTGTAGAAGATACCCATCTAATGAAATTTCATTTACATGACCTTTCATCTTACGCAGTCCCCCATGATGTGAATGTAGCATTACAGTGCAGCATCTATTTCCTTGATCATTTCAGATACGGATTCCAGACCATTACCTGAAAGGTACCAGTAGTTAGGATCAAGGTATACAATATGTCCATTTTTATATGCATTGGTTTTCTTCACCAGTTCATTCTCAATGGTTTGTTTACCTGTAACCTGTTCCTTGCCTTCCTCGACCACCACAGCCCCACGGTCAACGACAAAAATATAATCTGGATTTTTTTGCTGTACATATTCAAAAGAAACCTTTTGTCCATGCGTGGATACTTTAATGTCAGGATCTACAGGAGTTACGCCAAAAGCATCATGAATGATACCGAAGCGGGATTGTGAGCCATATGCGCTCAGGCTTCCTTCGTTCGTCAGTACGATCAAACCTTTAGCCTTGCTCGCTACCGCCTTGTCATGTACAGCCTTAATGGAGCTATCAATCGCAGCCAGTTCCTGTTTGGCAGCATCCTCTTTATCGAAGATTTGACCCAAGGTTTCAACGTTTTTCTTAAAGGAATTGATATAATCCTTGGTGTCTACAGCCATCGAAATAGTCGGTGCAATTTTGCTCAACTCTTTATATGCATCAGCTTGTCTGCCGCCGATAATGATCAGTTCAGGAGAGAGATCACTGATTTTCTCATAATCCGGCTCAAACAGCGTACCCGCACTTGCATATTTGGAATCTTTATATTTGCTCAAATACGTAGGAAGATCCTGCTGCGCTACCGCCGCAACGTCTACTCCTAGCTTATCCAACGTATCCAATGAACCAAAATCAAAAACAACAACATTTTTCGGATTGACTTTGACTTGGACTGGATTCTCATCGAGTGCGTGTTTGACCGAGACGGTTTTGGATTCCGTTGTTGCAGTCGAGGAGCCGTTCCCAGTCGCTTCTTGTGTTGCCGGAGCCGCTTTGCCACAGGCCGATACGATCAGTACCAATGCAAGCATCAGTGTTAAAAACATCAAATTTTTCTTCATTTTACATTCCCCCTAAGTGAAGTACACACAAATTTTATGATCACCGATCTGTTGAATCGGAATATCCATATCGTACAAATCTTTTAATACCTGACTATCTATCATCTCGTCAGCCGTTCCTTGTTTTAGCAATCTACCATTCTTCATCCCGACAATATGGTCCGAATAGCAGGAAGCAAAGTTAATATCGTGAAGCACCACCAGAATCGTTTTGCCCAGATCATCCACTAAATTGCGTAGCGTCTTCATAATCTGAACCGAATGCTTCATATCCAAATTGTTCAGCGGCTCATCCAGCAGGATGTATTCCGTGTCCTGTGCCAGAATCATAGCAATAAAAGCCCGCTGCCGCTGTCCCCCACTGAGCAAATCAATATGCTTGTCCTTCATATCCTCCAATCCCATGTAAGCCATAGCCTGCTCCACCATTTTGCGATCCTCGCTGTTCAATCTGCCCTTGGAATACGGAAAACGGCCGAAGCTGACCAGCTCCTTCACGGTTAAGCGGATGTTGACATCATTGGTCTGTTTTAAAATGGATATCTTCCGGGCTAGCTCCTCACTTTTCGTCAGGCTCACGGCCTGCCCGTCAATCAGGATTTCTCCCTCATCACTGTCAGTTAGGCGACTAATCATCGACAACAAGGTGCTTTTTCCAGCGCCGTTAGGTCCAATAAAGGAGGTAATGGTGCCTTTAGGTACAGTGACGGATACCTGCTCCACCACATTTTTATTCCCGTAGCGTTTGGTTACGTTTTTGACTTCTACCATGATTTATTCTCCCGCAGCAAAAGGTACAGGAAGTACACCCCCCCGATAAAGTTAATAATGACGCTGACTGTTGTCGACAAGTCGAATACTCTCTCTGCCAGCAGTTGGCATCCTGCCAATGCGATGACACTAACAAAGATGGAGGCCGGAATTATATAACGGTGCTGATACGTCTTCATCACCTGATAAGCCACATTGGCCACAATTAATCCAAGAAATGTGATCGGTCCGACAAGTGCCGTGGATATGGAGATGAGAATCGCTACAATAATCAGCAATCTTTTGATGATATAACTGTAAGGAAGACCTAAATTAATCGCATGCTCCCGTCCGAGTGACAGCACGTCCAGGTACTTAATGAATCTCCACGCATAAGCAAATACGAGCACGAGCACGAATACAGAAAGCCATAACAGTTCGGTGTTTACATTGCTAAAGCTGGCAAAGCTCTTGTCCTGAATTTTCGCAAATTCGTTCGGATCTATCAGCACCTCCATAAAGGTAGACAGGCTGTTGAACAGTGTCCCAAACACCAGACCGATCAGTAAAAGCACATAAATTCCCCGTCCATCTTTGCGGAAAATTAACTTGTATAGCAATCCCGCGAACAGCACCATCATCCCCACCGACAGCAAAAAGTTTAATTCTTTGCTGGTCGAAATCAGCGGGACGGAACCAAATGCAAAAATTAATGTCGTCTGAATCAGCATATACAGTGAATCCAGCCCGATAATACCCGGGGTCAAAATCTTGTTATTCGTGACCGTCTGGAAAATAACAGTTGCAAAAGCAATGGAGCCACCGGTCAGAATGAAGGCTGCGACCTTTTTCAATCGTCGTGGCAGCGCGTAATGCCAGGTGTGCGGAAGATCTATAAACACAAAAGCAGCAATCAACACAAGCGCGGCAGCGGCTAATATTCCGATTTTTAATTTAGGATTCATAAGCCCTTCTCCTCAGCAGCAAATACAAGAACAACGCGCTCCCGATTACACCAACCGTAAGCCCTACAGAAATTTCATATGGGTAAATGATCACCCGTCCCAAAATATCGCAAAACAGCACAAACACGGCACCCAAGATTGCTGTATGTGCTAGGCTTTTTTTCAGATTATCCCCCATGTACATACTGACCAGATTGGGTACAACCAGTCCCAAAAAGGGAATCGTCCCGACAGTTAAGATGACAACAGAGGACACCAAAGCCACGATCACCAAACCAACATTGACAGTGCGCTTGTAATGTACGCCCAAATTGGCTGCAAAATCCTCACCCATGCCTGCAATTGTAAAACGGTTCGCATATATGTACGCCAACGCAACCAAAGGAACACTAAGATACAGCATCTCGTAGCGGCCACTCATGATTAGAGAAAAATCCCCCTGCATCCACGAAGAAATGCCCTGGATCAGATTATATTTGTAGGCAAAAAAAGTCGTCACCGAATTTAAAATGCCCCCAAACATCAGACCAACAAGCGGGATAAATACCGGGTCCTTGAAACGGATTTTATCCAATATCTTCATGAAAATCAGCGTTCCCCCTAGAGCAAATCCAAAAGCCGTCAGCATCTTCGTCCAAAATCCCGCCGCTCCAAACACCATAATGGCCATCAGCACACCTAATCGTGCCGCATCCATCGTCCCTGCGGTGGTGGGCGATACAAATCGGTTTCGGGTAAGCTGCTGCATAATCAGCCCGCAGATACTCATACTCGCCCCTGCGATAATGATGCTGATCAAACGTGGGAATCTGCTAATCAGGAGCACCTGCGCTTGATCGTTGGTTAAGTGGAACAAATCAAGTGGAGTCACATCATGAACACCGATGAACACCGAGGCGAAGGCCAGTACCAGAAAAGCTAATATTAAATAGCGCAATTTCATCTCTAACTAAGGGAGCCTGTCCAATAACTCGTGCCAAGCTTCGGCCCTCTCCTCCCCTCCAATAATGATAATCATTATCAAAACAACTAGGATAAATTATAGCAGTGATATTGTATCTGTCAAATTCTTTGCAATGAATAAACCATGTCAAAAAAGGTGTTAGCAAAACCTGAATAGTCTGAAGAGCGAATGAGCAAATAAGAGCAATATCCTGTAAAATAGAGGTGCAAGATTTTAGGGCCCTCTTTTCCATTTTTGCTGTAGGCAATTCTTGGAATTCGGGATTCATTAACTTGATGAATCAAAAAAACAGGAGGAAAATGATGAATCACATACTAATCGTCGAGGACGATATCGCCTTGAGTAACGGTATTGTTCTTGCTCTTAAAGAACCTAACAACGTATTTGTGCAAACGTATGACATTGCTACTGCAAAAGAACAATTGAACATCACTGCTTTTGATTTAGTCATTCTTGATATTAATTTACCAGATGGAAACGGGCTTGATCTTTTAACAGATATACGAAAAAAAACAACTATACCCGTCATCGTTCTGACAGCGAATGATATGGAAACAGATATCGTCACTGGTCTTGAGCTGGGTGCTGACGACTATATCACCAAACCTTTCAGTCTTATGGTACTGAGAGCGAGAGTCGGCGTTCAGCTTAAAAGAGCTGGGTACTCGCTTGCAGACTCCATTCAGCTAGGCGATTTTTCCTTCTCATTTGAGAGGATGGAATTTATTAAAAATGGTACACCTATTGAACTAAGTAAAACGGAGCAAAAATTGTTGCGCATTCTAATCAACAATCGAGGAAATACCGTTTCGCGTGATCATTTGGTAGACAGCATCTGGACTGACGGGGCTGAGTATGTAGGTGAAAATGCTTTGTCAGTTACGATAAAAAGGTTGCGGGATAAATTGGAGGATCATCCCTCCTCCCCACAATATATTAAAACGGTGTATGGGCTGGGCTACACATGGGCGTTGAAATGAGATGACAACACTCCTCTATATATGTATTGGAATTGCCGTCGCTGCTGTATGCACTGCTGTGGTTGCTATCATGCTGTATCGCAGGAGCATCCAAAGAACAATGAAAACTATTGAGAACATGCTGGATGCCGCGATAAATGGCAGCTTCTCGGAGGATGTCTTTGATGAATCCGTTCTCTCTGCAATAGAAGCGAAATTTGCGAAATTTCTTTCTATTTGCTCCGTGTCTTCCAAAAATCTGCTTGCCGAAAAGAATAAAATAAATGAGCTGATTTCCGATATTTCACACCAAACGAAAACACCAGTGGCCAACATCCTGCTTTATTCTCAGCTACTTAGCGAATACGAACTATCACAGGATACCTCCACTTGTGTGAAAGCTCTATCTGCACAGGCCGAAAAGCTTAACTTCCTTACCCAGGCATTGTTGAAAACATCGCGGCTTGAAACGGGGATTATCACGGTAGCGCCAAGGCGAGAATCTGTTCAAAAGCTCCTTGATGCTGCACTGGAGCAAATGATGCCAAAAGCAGACGCCAAAGGGATTTCAGTTGTTATGGAGGACACAGTTACCCATGCTTATTTTGACCTAAAGTGGACGAGTGAAGCTGTCTATAACATTATGGATAACGCCATAAAATATACAGAGACAGGCGGAAGCATGAATATAAAAGTAACGGCATACGATTTGTTTTGTCGAATTGATATTATCGATAGCGGCATAGGCATTGCAGAAGAAGAACAAGGTAAAATCTTTACCCGCTTTTATCGCTCCCCCACTGTTAACTCGCAGGAGGGTGTAGGTATTGGACTGTTTTTAGCTAGAGAAATCATCGCTGCGGAGGGGGGGTACATCAAGGTACGATCACGCTACGGCCGTGGTTCTACCTTCTCTATTTTTCTTTCTATGGATACTTAATTCTTTCAATACCGTTAGATTTCAGAAAGATTGTAGAAAGATCAGTGTGTTAATGTCTGTACTGTAGATGACTACGATCCAGACATTTTTTTGTGGAGGAGAACGTATATGGCTCTATTGAAAACTCAGGCATTAAAGAAGCATTACGGTAATGGAGATACTGCTGTTCATGCCTTAGACAGCGTAAATCTGGAGGTGGAAAGCGGAGAATTTGTCGCTATTGTCGGTACATCCGGGAGCGGCAAATCTACCCTTCTGCATATGCTGGGTGGACTTGATCGTCCAACAAGTGGAGACGTTACGATTGACGGCAAAGATATTTTTACATTGAAGGACGAAGAATTGACAATTTTTCGCAGACGAAAGATTGGCTTCGTGTTTCAAAATTACAACCTGGTGCCTGTCTTAAATGTCTACGAAAATATTGTGCTTCCTATTGAACTGGACGGTAAAGAACCGGACAAAGCCCACGTAGATAAAATTGTACATACCTTGGGCCTTGACCACAAAATGAATAATCTGCCAAACAATCTTTCCGGTGGACAACAGCAACGTGTAGCTATTGCCAGAGCACTGGCAGCCAAGCCCGCCATTATCTTGGCAGATGAACCCACCGGAAATCTGGACAGTAAAACGAGTCTGGATGTGATGGGATTGATCAAAGTATCCAGCCAACAGTTCGCCCAAACGATGGTGATGATTACTCATAATGAGGAAATCGCGCAGATGGCAGACCGCATCATCCGCATTGAGGACGGTAAAATAGTAGGTGGTGCGACCCGATGATCAAAGTAAAAAACAGTAAGGCGGTTCGTAATTTATCAGATAAAAGTTTTAAAGCCAATAAAATCCGCAATATTATTGCGATTATCGCTATTGCCTTAACCACTTTGTTATTTACATCTGTGTTTACTATGGGGATTGGCGCGATGGAAAGTTTCCAGCAGGCAACGATGCGACAGGCTGGTGGGGGAGGGCAGGGTATTCTCAAATATATCAACGAAGAGGAATTTAATCACATCAAAGACCACCCTCTTATTAAAGAGATAGCGTATAGTCGCTTGTTAAGTGAAAAAGTGACAAACGAGCAATTTTTAAAGCGTCGTGCGGAGTTCTGGTATCATGACGATTTAGGGCTAAAGCTAGGATTGATTGAGCTAGAAAAAGGCCACAAACCGGTGGCAGAAAATGAGGTTATCTCGGACTCTAGTACCTTACAGTTACTGGGTATCCCCCTGAAAGAGGGCGCCCCATTGACCTTGAAGCTTGAGGTTCACGGCAAAATGGTACAGCGTGAATTTATCCTCTCCGGCTGGTGGAAGAGTGACCCCGCCGCCATGATAGCCAGAGGTCAAA
This sequence comes from Paenibacillus sp. EKM211P, assembly GCF_011066175.1. Classification (NCBI taxonomy): domain Bacteria; kingdom Bacillati; phylum Bacillota; class Bacilli; order Caryophanales; family Paenibacillaceae; genus Paenibacillus; species Paenibacillus sp. EKM211P. The sequence goes on along the minus strand of NZ_JAAMNS010000005.1, from coordinate 120,264 downwards.
TTTATGCTTCTAAAGCTTATGTGGATGCACATGCCGAAGAATTACGCTACACATATAAGCAGGATCATGATATGACCGGAGCCATCAATGCAGATATCATGTTCGATAACAGCTCGAACATGCGGGAAAATCTTAATAAAGTGATTACAGAAAGCGGTTATTCCCTAGACCAAAATGCACCGAACTACATTGCAAGTTCTGTGAACTGGGCGTATCTTTCCAACACCTTCAGTTCGAACCCTGAAGCCGTCTTTCCCCTAGCCACTGGTCTGTTACTGATCATGCTTACTGGCTATCTAATCATCTATAATATTTTCCAAATCTCGGTGATGCGTGATATTCGTTTCTACGGTCTTCTAAAAACCATCGGCACAACCAGCAAACAAATCAGCAGAATCATCCGCAGACAGGCATTATTTCTTTCCTTAATCGGGGTTCCCATCGGCTTGCTCGGGGGTTTTGGTGTCGGCAAATCGCTTATCCCTCTGCTGCTTATGAACAATTATAGGCACGCTGAGGTAACCCTATCCCCCAACCCATGGATTTTTATCGACTCCGCTCTGTTTGCAGTCGTGACAGTTATGATCAGTGCATATAAGCCTAGCAGAATTGCGGCGACTGTGTCTCCGATCGAGGCAGTAAGATACGTAGACGGAGCTACCAAAAAGGGGAAGAAAAAACTAAAAAAATCAACTAACGGTGCTAAAATGCCACTGATGGCTCGAGTCAACTTAGGGCGCAATAAGAAGCGGACTACTTTGGTTCTGCTTAGCCTTTCTCTAGGTCTAGTACTACTGAATACTACTTTTACATTATTCCAAAGTCTGGATATGAATAAGTATGTGTCTAAAAGCCATGACACTGACTTTCTAATTGCACATGCTGATTATTTTCAAGAACATTTCACAGGCCCTGACAATGCGACGACGGAAAGCTATATTCAGGCCGTACAGGCACAACCCGGTTTTGAAGAAGGTGGACGATTGTACAGTGGCAGTAATTTATTCACTGTCGAGCATAAAGAGAACAAAGAGGGGATGAAGTTGTACGGGGAAATCGTCACTCCTGACGCTCGCGGCAACTTATCTGCAATAGTGTACGGGCTTGAAGATCTCCCCCTTCACCGACTACAATTAATTGATGGTGAACTTGATTATGGCAAGCTAGCTTCAGGAAAGTACATCCTGGAAGGGGTCAGGTTAGACAATTACGATAATCCTGAAATGGAACTATCCGTATACAAAGTAGGTGAAAAGGTTACTCTTCATAAGTATATGGGCACAGCAAATGCCCAGGAGTACACTAGCCATGAATTCACAGTGCTTGGTCATGTTGGCGTAAAATCATCCAATTCTGGTGTAGCCGTTGCTAGTTATACTGACTTCTATCTCCCGGCGGATATCTACAAGACGCTTGTGAAGAAGCCTGTGATAATGAGTTATGCCTTTAATGTATCCGACAGTAAAGAAAAAACGATGGAGAACTTTATAAAGAATTATACCGAAATAAAGGAGCCAGTGATGGACTATCGGTCCAAATCCACCGTAATTGCCGAGCTTTCAGGTATGCAAAAAACGATTTTGATGATCGGCGGTACGCTCAGTATTATTATTGGTGTGATTGGCATTGTTAATTTTGCAAACGCGCTTCTAACTAGTATTCTGACCCGCCATCAAGAATTTGCTATACTACAAAGCATCGGCATGACTAATAAACAATTAAAAACAATGCTTGTATATGAGGGGATGTACTATGTACTCGGCACCAGCATATGCTCCATCTTATTAGGAAGCCTACTTTCCGTCTTGATTGCGAAACCCCTGAGTGCCCAAATATGGTTTATGAGTTATAAATTTATTATCTGGCCGCTGATCCTCATGTTGCCTGTTCTGCTCGTGCTTGGGATCTGTCTTCCTCTCGCTATTTATTCTCTGAGCGACAGGAAAACTATCGTAGAACGACTGCGAACAGCAGAATAAATCCCCCTGTAAAGAAAATGACCTGGTCAAAACTTTTGGCTGGGTCATTTCATGGTTATTCAACAGTGGTTTAATACCTACTCCTTGAACCATGAGCAAATAAGAGCATATCCTGTAAAATAGAAATAGAGAATGGGCGGCTCTCATTTACATTTTTATTGTGAGCGGTTGTTAGAGCTCGGAATTGTTTAACCAAAATACAAGAGGAGAATAATGAACTATATAATAATTATCGAGGATGATATCGCCTTGAGTAACGGGATTGTTCCTGATCTTAAAGAACCTAACAACCTATTTACGCAAGCGTATGACATAGCTACTGCAAAAGAACAATTGAACGTCACTGCCTTTGACCTAATGATTCTTGATGTGAATTTGCCGGATGGAAGCGGACTCGACCTTTTAACCCATATACGTAAAAAAAAACAACTGTACCAGTCGTCGTTCTGACTGCGAATGATATGGAAACAGATATTGTCACTGAGTTCGAACTGGGTGCTGGGGGCCAAAGTAGATATTCAGCTAAAAAGAGCTAGGTATCCGCTTACAGATTCCTTTCAGCTTGACAATTCTTCCTTTTCATTTGAGAGGATGGCATTTATTAAGAATGGCACACCCATTGAACTAAGTAAAACTGAGCAAAAATTGTTGCGCATCCTAATCGATCAAGCAATACTGTATCTCGCGATCGCTTGATTGACAGCATATGGACAACTGATGGAGCTGAGTTTGTAGGTAAAAATGCCTTGGCGGTTACAACAAATTGGCGGATTCCCCCTCCTCTCCCGAATACATTAAAACAGTTTATGGGCTGGGATATAGATGGGCGGTGAAGTGATATGATAATACTTAACCATGTGTATATAGGAATTGCTCTACCTTTGCTGCCGCGGCTGTCGTTCTTCTATATCGTAAAAACATACATAAAATCATGCATCCACCGAAATAATTATTGATGATGCAATTAATGAGGAATTTGCAGAGCATGCTTTTGACGAATCCGTGTTATCCTCTGTAGAAACCAGGCTTGCGCAATTTCTTTCTATTTGCTCTGTCTTCTCAACAAATCTGCTGGTAGAGAAGAATAAGATAAACAAGCTCATTTCCGACATCTCCCACCAAACGAAGACACCTGTTGCCAACATCCTTCTCTACGCACAACTGCTTAGTGAGCATGATTTACCTGAGGATAGCTCTTCTTGTATAAAAGCTTTGGCTTCACGAGCAGAAAAACTTAATTTCCTGACCAATACATTGGTGAAAACATCGCGACTAAAAGTGGGTATTATCACGGTATCGCCGAGGCAGGAATCTGTTCAAGAGCTGCTGCACGTTGCACGGGAGCAAATGATTCCAAAGGCAGATACCAAAGACATCTCTATTGTTATGGAGAATACACCGATTCATACTTGCTTTGTTCTGAAATGGATGGCTGTATTATGGACAATGCTGTAAAATATACAGAAACGGGCGGGAACTTAGTAGTATGTAAAATCAAGAGAAAACATTCACTTCCAGAGCCTATGTAGACGCACTGCATAGTATTACGGAGAGAACGCTTATCCCCTTGAGGAAGACTCGTCGAATTATCATGGATCATAATGTAATCTGTTCCTATATTGGACATACCTGGTATGGATACGAGAACGATCATAGCGCTAATTTTTTCTTTGTTCATAATCATCCTTATCGACTACTTTACCATCTACAATTGAGTGAAGCTTCACGGATACCAATTAGCTCCATGAATTTCGCTATTGACAATTGTGCAGACTCCAAATGATAAGGAACAAGCCTCATGACGGCGCAGCACAGAACATGAAAGAGGGTGTTCTACCGGAATCGCCTAGGAAAATAGAGCACTACTCTACTCACCCAGATATGATGCAAAAGAAAGTACCCTCGTCTTAAAAGACGAGGGTATTAGACAAAATCATTCTTTAAGTGGTTTGCAAGGTATTAGAGCTACAATGTCCATTGGGTTCGAGACAATCAAAATTGCAATGATTAGGATTACATTGTACTTCCATATCAAAATCTACATTTTCTAAAATCTCGATTTTTTCCATGTTAATTCCACCTCCTTTCACTATTAAAATATCATTAAAAATACCTCTAAATTTTCTATTGTAAAAATCAGCATGCTATTTGGCATAATTAGCAGATTAGACCGGGATGCCCCTCCTTCTCTTTGATCCTCTCATCTCTTTTTGCTTTTATAATATCAATACCGTTAACATCCCTTCATATCCTGCAAGTATAAATATCTTTTGATGTAACAAATATTTCAGACAGAGTCTGTCCCTCCTACATTTCCCAACACCCATTACAATCCGATCTTTCTACTCTCACTCAAATAATCTTTCAATTCTGTTAGATTTCAGAAAGATTGTAGAAAGAAAGAGGTATTATAATAAAATTTGTATTGTAAGCAATTACGATGCAGATATTTTTATTGGGAGGAAAGCAAAAAAATGAAGATATTAGAAACCAGAGGGCTAAGAAAAACTTACGGTAACGGGGATACCGCTGTTCATGCCTTAGATGGTGTGAATCTGGAGGTGGAAAGCGGTGAATTTGTCGCTATCGTTGGTACATCCGGTAGCGGGAAGTCCACCCTTCTACATATGCTTGGTGGGCTGGATCGGCCTACAAGCGGAAACGTAACCGTTGACGGCAAGGATATCTATTCTCTAAAAAATGAAGAATTGACCATTTTCCGCCGAAGAAAGATTGGCTTCGTGTTTCAAAATTATAATCTAGTTCCAGTCTTAAATGTCTATGAGAATATCGTGCTCCCCATTGAACTGGATGGGAAACAACCAGACAAAGCCTATCTGACCCAAATTACAAATACACTGGGGCTTAAGAACAAATTAAACAATCTACCAAGCAATCTTTCGGGAGGTCAGCAGCAGCGAGTCGCTATTGCGAGAGCACTGGCGACGAAACCAGCCATTATTTTGGCTGACGAGCCTACTGGCAACCTGGACAGTAAAACCAGTCTGGATGTGATGGGATTGATCAAGGTATCCAGCCAGCAGTTCGCCCAGACAATGGTGATGATTACCCACAACGAGGAAATCGCGCAGATGGCAGATCGCATCATCCGCATTGAGGACGGTAAAATAGTAGGTGGTGCGACTAGATGATCAAAATAAAAAACAGTAAGGCAGTTCGTAATTTATCAGATAAAAGTTTTAAAGCGAATAAAACCCGCAATATTATTGCGATTATCGCTATTGCCTTAACCACTTTGTTATTTACATCTCTGTTTACTATGGGGATTGGCGCGATAGAAAGTCTCCAGCAGGCAACGATGCGGCAGTCCGGGGGAACTGCGCATGCTTTACTTAAATATATCAACGATGAGGAATTTAATCAGGTCAAAGACCACCCTCTTATTAAGGAGATAGCATATAACCGCTTGTTAAGTGGAAAGGTAACAAACGAGCAATTTTTAAAGCGCAAAACGGAGTTCTGGTATCATGACGATGTAGGGCTAAAGCTAGGATTGATTGAGCTAGAAAAAGGCCACAAACCGGTGGCAGAAAATGAGGTTATCGCGGACTCTAGCACCTTACAGTTACTGGGTATTCCCCTGAAAGAGGGCGCCACATTGTCCTTGAAGCTTGAGGTTCACGGCAAAATGGTACAGCGTGAATTTATCCTCTCCGGCTGGTGGAAGAGTGACCCCGCCGCCATGATAGACAGAGGTCAAATTTATGCTTCTAAAGCTTATGTGGATGCACATGCCGAAGAATTACGCTACACATATAAGCAGGATCATGATATGACCGGAGCCATCAATGCAGGTATCATGTTCGATAACAGCTCGAACATCCAGGGAAAACTTGATCAAGTGATTACAGAAAGTGGTTATTCCCTTGACAAAAATGCACCGAACTTCATTGAAACTTCTATGAACTGGGCGTATCTTTCCAACACTTTCAGTTCGGACCCTGAAACCATCTTTGTCCTAGCTGGTGGCCTGTTACTGATCATGCTTACTGGCTATTTGATCATCTATAATATTTTCCAAATCTCGGTGATGCGTGATATTCGTTTCTACGGTCTTCTAAAAACCATCGGCACAAGCAGTAGTCAACTCCGTAGGCTCATTCATAGACAGGCATTATTTCTTTCCTTGATCGGGGTTCCCATCGGCTTGCTCGGGGGTTTTGGGGTCGGCAAATCGCTTATCCCTCTGCTGCTTATGAACAATTATAGGCACGCAAATGCTGAGGTAACCCTATCCCCCAGCCCATGGATTTTTATCGGCTCAGCTCTGTTTGCAGTCGTGACAGTTATGATCAGCATTTATAAGCCTATTAGGGTTGCAGCGACTGTGTCTCCAATCGAGGCTGTAAGATACGTAGACGGAGATACCAAAAAGGGTGAGAAAAAACTAAAAAAATCAACTAACGGTGCTAAAATGCCGCTGATGGCTCGAGCCAACTTAGGGCGCAATAAGAAGCGGACCACTTTAGTGCTGCTTAGCCTTTCTCTAGGTTTAATGCTACTGAATACTACTCTTACATTATCCCAGAGTCTGGATATGGATAACTTTGTGTCAAAAAACAATGATACTGACTTTCTGATTGCACATGCTGATTATTTTCAAGAATATTTCACAGGCCCTGACAATGCAACGACGGAAAGCTATATTCAGGCCGTACAGACACAACCCGGTTTTGAAGAAGGTGGACGATTGTACAGTGGCAGCAATTTATTCACTGTCGAGCATAAAGAGAACAAAGAGGGGATGAAGTTGTACGGGGAAATCGTCACTCCTGACGCTCGTGGCAACTTATCTACAGTAGTGTATGGGCTTGAAGCTCTCCCCCTTCACCGACTAAAATTAATTGATGGTGAACTTGATTATGACAAGCTAGCTTCGGGAAAGTATATTTTGGAAGGGATCATATTAGACAATTACGATAATCCTGACATGGAACTATCCGTATACAAAGTAGGTGAAAAGGTTACTCTTCATAACTATATGGGCACAGCAAATGCCCAGGGGTATACTAGTCATGAATTCACAGTGCTTGGTCATGTTGGCGTAAAATCAACCAATTCTGGTGTAGCCGTTCCTACTTATACTAACTTATATCTCCCGGCGGATATCTATAAAACGCTTGTGAAGAAGCCTGTGGTGATGAGTTATGCCTTTAATGTGTCCAATAGTAAAGAAAAAACGATGGAGAGCTTCTTAAAGAACTATACCGAAATAAAGGAGCCAACGATGCATTATAAATCCAAATTCACCTCAATTGACACGCTTTCAGGTATGCAAAAAACAATTCTGATGATCGGCGGTACGCTCAGTATTATTATTGGTGTGATTGGCATTATTAATTTTGCAAACACGCTTCTAACTAGCATTCTGACCCGCCATCAAGAATTTGCTATACTACAAAGCATCGGCATGACCAACAAACAATTAAAAACAATGCTTGTTTATGAGGGGATGTACTATGTGCTCGGCACCAGCTTATGCTCCATCTTATTAGGAAGCCTATTTTCCATCTTGATTGTGAGACCCTTGAGTGCCCAAATATGGTTTATGAGTTATAGATTTATTATCTGGCCGCTGATCCTCGTGCTACTTGTTCTGCTCGTGCTTGGGATCTGTCTTCCTCTCGCTATTTATTCTCTGAGCAACAAGAAAACTATCGTAGAACGACTGCGAACAGCAGAATAAATATCCCCTAGTCAAGAAAAGAAATGACCTAGCAAAAACTTCTGGCTAGGTCATTTCTTATTTACTCACCTCTATAGTTTGTACTTGTTCTCTAACCTCCCTGAAATTAATTATAATAATGAGAAAACAGAGAAAATGCATACGTACCACCTTCAATTTGAACTCTGGTGTGTATATTCTAAACTTCTGTTCTTTGATGGCCATGACAAATCCCCTTTAGAAAGTAGTGCCAGATCACATCATATATGTGCTCTTTTAACACTCTCTACCCAAAGGGGATAATATCACCGTCCCCATCTGAGGAATCAGTGGGTAGAAAGAAGAAGCTCGAAGTTTTTTAATATATATTCATACTCCTTCACTATTGAATAGTGTATCCTTTGAGTTGCACAAAATACGGGTGATGATTCATAATGATTTCCAGTTTGGATTTTATTAATAATTTTACACATTTTGCTGCGACAATTATTATACATAGCACACTTTGTACAATCCCCTTGATCTTTTTGGTTGATTACATCTAAATTGGACAAACGATGTTCAATTATATCAGAAAATACATCCCCCATGGAAAATTCTTCGTGGCCTACTGCAAGAATACAAGGATAAATATTCCCAGCACTAGAAATATGAAAGCTGCTATGACATCCATCGCACGTTCCTCTTGGCCGAAAATATGCGTTTTTGAAATTATATAAAAAATACTGTGCTTTGATGATATCTTTATTCACCATATATGAAAATATTTCGTCAAGATTCTTTTGATAAACTTTCATAAGTTCTTTATTCCAATTCGGATTACTTTCATCTAGCGCAAAGCTGACAGTCGGATACCCTTTTTCAAAAAGGAAAATATAATTGTCAGCAAAATATGAAACATTATTAGGTGTAACAGTCATTCTTACTCGAAAAAAATGTGATTGATGATTAATGTAGTCAAGAGTTTCAATCACTCGATTGAAGCTTCCTTTCCCATTTCTGTATACTCTGTTGATATCGTGACTTTCTTGCTTCCCATCCAAACTAATTGTTAATTGGATATTTTCAGAAACATAATCAAGTATTTCTTGATTATAAATGGTGCCGTTCGTTGTCATTCTAAAAGAAACTTCGCCATGAATTTTTTGCTTTAACTCTTCTACTAGATAACGAATGATCGGATAATTAAGTAATGGTTCCCCCCCATGTAATGCTATGCGTATTTTATCTTTAGGATCCAAAGGATTTGCTGCAAGCTTTTTTTCCGTAAAATCAATAGCTTTTGCAGCCGTTTCCCTACTCATCATTTTTGGTACTTTACTAACATAACAATATTTACATTTCAAGTTACAATCTTCAGTTACCCAATATGTGAAGTTCATGGCATTACTCTCCTTAAATAAAAATTTAGCTATTCCAAACTAGTTCTTGAAGTTGTTTCTTTTGTTTTTGACAAATGGTATCGAACAACTCTTGGTTTTGATGCAAATAGTAGATGTTGCTTATGCAGTGATGGCAAAATAAATTAACGTTGCAGTTCTTACAGGGTTCAAATTCCCATGGTCTTACACATCCGATTTTATTATGATCTGCTTTTGGATTGCCTTTAGCCATTAATTCAATTAAATTATCATCAAATACATTTCCTAAAACAAAATCATCAGAATCCATCAACCCCCCACAAGGATAAATTTTCCCATTACCTCCAATAAATAACTCCCTTTTCCCTGGTGAACAAAGTCGACAGGTAACATCTTGAGAGGTCAGATCATCTACAAATGGCTTTTCGGGAAAAATCTCTTCACTATTCTCTCCTGCCCTTCCAGCGGATGTTAAGATTCTTAAAATAGGTTTAACACCTAATTTTTCACACAAATCAAGGAATTTATCTTCACCTCCATCAAAAGTATATTTTGTAATAACCATTGATAATGCGATTTTTTTCAGCCCATTACTTTGCATTAGTTTTATACTTTTTAGAACTCTACTAAAAACACCTTTGCCTCTAATTTGATCGCAAGTTTCTTCATCATAACCGTCCAGACTAAGGGAAACCTTATCTACATACCTAATCAATTGTTCCACATTTTTTGGGGTTATAAAAAGGCCATTGGTAGAGAGCAAAATGGCTCCGTTGAATGTTTGTTTTATGTACGCCAAAAGCTCCATGATATCTAATCGCATCATAGGCTCTCCACCCGTAACATTGATGGCTTGGGGTTTAAGTACGACGATCTGATCAATGATTTCTTTCACTTTTTCAGTTGTTAGTGCATCGGTAAAATGAGCATCCGCTGAAGCGCTGCAATGTTTACAGTGTAAATTACATCTATTTGTTAATCCTAGATAAACAACATCCAAGACCTCCTCATGAATATTTGTTAATTGTTCTTCGGTTAGAATACATTTGATATTCACCAATTCATAAAAGAGACTTGTTAAATTATGAATAACATCAGCATGTTGAGAACTTTTGGTAGGACTTAATAACGACTCAATCTCCCCATTATTAACCATATCCTTCAGCACAAGATAATAAGATTTAGAGGTTTTCAAAAAAGCTCCTGATTTTGTATTCGCGATAATGACTTGATGATTATGAAATAGTTCACGTGAGTAAGGATTTAAAACATATACCATGATTTTTTCTCCTCTCATACATCCCAAATTCATTTTCCATTCTATTAAATAGATCATGAATTGTTCTGATATTTACTGTTATGTCATAATCTAATGTTTTAATGCCATAAATTGATAATAATCAGAGTTAAATAACAAATGGATTCTTTAGAGTATTTGAGGGGATGAGAGAAAGACGCGCTACATCCGTAAAAAACGTATACATAGATGTATTTCACGACATTAAAGAGGTCATTTATACCATAAATATAATTATTAGATATTCGATAGTAGAATGAGAAGTAGCTTCTTTATATATTTGTATCAGAAGGGCGGAATGGAATTTTATGCTTAGAAAATATAATTGGATTTTTAAAGAAGTTCATAAATTTTATCTTTTTATTGTACTTATTTTAGTTTTTCAAGCTTTAGATACAATACTTAGCATGATAATTCCCCAATACATAAGTAAGATTGTTGATTCTGGACTAGTATCCAAAGATCTCTCCTTAATTGTGAAGTTTATAGGAATAGCAACAGGCTTATTTATTCTATCTCACCTATGCAGTTTACTTTGTGAATTCATTTTTGCCGAATTAGGTAAAAGAATCTCTTATGCTATGAAAAAAAAGTTGTTAGAAAAGTTTTTTGTTTTGCCAGGTGAGACCATTACTTCAAACAGCGATAAGCTATTTTCCCTGTTTATTAACGACATTGGAATCATCGAAAGATTAGTATCCCACGGTATCCCTATGCTAATATCAAACTTACTTTTTCTAATTGTTATTTGTATTGTATTGCTTTTTTTCAACTACAAATTATTTACACTTGTACTTTTGATCATGCTTCTAACAATGATTAGTCAAATTTTCTTTAATAAAAGAATTACTCACAAGACAAAAGCAGTCATGAATGCTTATGATGACTCTATTTCTTATATTAGGCATACGCTTGGATCACTTTTATATTCTATTGGAATGGATATAAAAGACTATATTTTGGGAAAGTACATGCCTTTAGAGGAAAAATCACTTGAAGCTTATAGACAGAGAAGCAATACAATTATCGTAGCTTCCACTGTCCCTTCTGTCATTACCTCTATTGGAAGTGTATTGCTTTTGGGGGTGGGTACAATTTTAGTAATGAAAGGCCAAACAAGTATGGGAGTACTGACGGTATTTGTTTATTATTCAAATCAGATCATAAGTCCGATCAAAAGTGTTACAAACTATGTGGCCACTTGGAAGCAGACAAAAGTATCAATCGAAAGAATTGAGTCGATTATAAGAGCTGAAGAGGTGAAATAAAATGGACATAGAATTTAAAAATGTAAGTTATAGCTATAACGGTTTGGAAAAAGCGCTATCCGATGTTTCGTTCTCTGTTCATGGAAATCATATTTATTGCCTTTCAGGACGCAACGGGGCAGGAAAAAGCACACTATTAAAATTACTCACCAAGATTAATTGTAATTATACAGGTGATATCTTAGTGAACGAAAAGGAAATGAGAGAATGGAAACGCAAAGATATTATCAGCAAAGTAGGGATATGCTTCCAGGAACCCGTCATGTATGTAGATACGATCTTTAACAATATAACTCTGGGGCAACAGGGTATCCCTATGAGTCAGCTGAATTCATATATCGAATTATTGGATACCAAGAAATTTATCGAAGAAAGTAAAAAAGATCAAATAATCGGTAAAAATTTTTCTTTATCAGGAGGACAGCAGCAATTAATTTCGATACTGCGGAATATCTATACTAATAAAGAAGTATTAATTTTTGATGAACCCACTTCAAATTTAGATGGTGTTGTAAAAAAGAACTTTATTGATCTATTAGATGATCTAAAGTACAACCATACCATCATATTAATTACACATGATAGTGAACTAGGGAGTAAATATGAACAAATATTGTTGTAATGCAGGAGCAGGACGTAGCTGCATAAGCGTCTACGCCCTTTCACGAATTGGGTTCCTATTCTAAGTCCCATAAAATAATATTGACGCAAAACCGGTCTCCCCCGGTCCTTATATCCAGGATTCCTGAGTTTTCTTTTACAATCTGCTTGACACTTTTCAATCCAAAACCATGATTTTTTCTATTCTTTTTATTACTTATAAAATTACTATTTACAAACAGTGGATTAAACGTATTGGAAATCTCTATATAAAGCTGCTTTTCATGATATTTTAATTTTATATCCATTGTTTTCTTACCTACAGTCACCTTGTCACAGCCCTCTATTGCATTATCCAGCAAATTACCAAAAACAACGGCTATAATATTATTATTTAGAGAAAATTTTTCTGGAAGAAAACTATCAACGTTCACTACAATACTTTTTTTAGTAGCTAAATTTATTTTCTCGGTGAGTACGTAATTAAGCACATTGTTGGGTGTGTATTTCTGAGTTTCAGTACATTTAATATCTGAGAGAATTCCTTCTATAAACCCCTCTGCTGCCTCTACGTTATTTTCTTTCAACAATCCTTTTAAGGTCAACAATTCATTTTTCATATCATGCTTGATTCTCCGAATTTCTTTTTGCGATTTTTCCAGATTATCATAATGAATATTTTCTGCTTTAAGATTGAAGTTTAATAATTCCTGCTCTATGATTTCGCCGTACATTCGACTTAATTGTTCATAAATAATTAACATGATGATATTGATCGATAAAACACCAATCATAGAAATTACACTTAACCACTCATTTGGGTTCTTGCCTGATCTTAAGATCAAATCAAAATGACTGCACGACAAGCAAAGAGTTATGATAGGAACTGCATACAAACACATGTATAAATAATGCAGAGTAGTTTCTCTTTGAGAAACATCTATTTTAAAAAGTAAAGGAACCCATAAAAAAAAGGAAAATTTACTGATTTTTGAGAGGAGAGCACCCGCTTCGTAATAATAAGATACATTATCTGATGTAAGGAGTACATTTGGAAAACAAACATTCATGATGGCGTAACATACTCCTTCAGATAAGATTTCAATTGCAATTACAACTGTACCCCAACACAGTTTTGTTGTTATATGATTTTTCGGGTAAAAACAAAGTACAGTGAACACTGGAACAACATTTAGCATAACATCAAATGTTATTTTCAAAAAATACATACTGACTACTGTCAGACCTATTAATGCAATCGTAAACAGCCAGATTTTCTCCGTCGAAAGTCCCTTTTTAGTAAATAAAACTTTATTCAGAAATCTACTTATGATGAAAATATCAAATGAATTGAGTATAAAATCAAACATGGCTCTTTCCAATTAGAATCTCTTCCTCATATAATTCATCATTTTTTGTTTAAAATCTTTTTTATACTTTCTACTGATCGGTAGTTCCAAATAAGTATCCTGAATTTCGCCATTTACGATCCGTTTCATCATAATATTTTCGCATTTTATTCCTACAACGTATTTCAGGTTAATGATATACGAAGCATGAACCTGAGTGAAAGCCATCGGATCAAGTTGAGCAAGTATTTGTGAAGTTGTCTGATTACACTTATATTCTTTTGTCTCTGTATAAATATAAGCAGCCCTTCCACTTTTCTCAAAGTACATAATTTCATCTTCGTTTACAATGAGCTTATTTCGTTCATAGCTAAACTCAAAATAACTATGTGAACTATGCAAATAGTGATCAGCTCTTTGAAGAACCTCAAAAAGGGTTTCTTTATTCACAGGTTTCAGTATGTAATCAAAGGTTTGTACTTTAAATACATCTGGCATGTATTCGTCATAATTGGTTACAAAGATAATTACAGCTTTATTGTCAAACTCTCTTACTTTTTTGGCTAAACTAATGCCATCCATATCCGCCATCTCAATATCAAGCAGATAAATATTGTATTCCGTTTTATTCTTAGCTACATATTGCAGCAACTTTTGCCCACTTCCAAAAGTATCTACTTCTACTTTAGTAAAGGGATATTCTAACGTAAACCTCTCCACCCGGGCAAGTTCTACATTTGTATCATCACACAGAGCAATGTTTAACATCCAATCACATCCCTACATACATTAATTATTCTTAATTGTAAAGTATCGTGTATAGGTTAACTCATGAACTTCACATCAATGAATTAATTCTCAGTTGCAAGGAACAATATGATTTCCGGTCATGCCCAGCACAATTCCAATCCCCTCTTTGCCGGGTTTATTATGTAGTTTCAAAGTTAACCTTATATATTATATAATGCTTACTAATTACATATATAGTATAGCATTTCAAGTTTTCTATAATCAACTCTTTTTTCTAAATAAATACATTTTTATGTTTTTATTTAAATACTAAAAATATAGATTTCAAACAGCTTAATTTGATTAAATACCTAGCTCCTCCAAGTACTTCAACAATGCTGCAAGAGAACATACATTTAATATATGTATATTGTGATAATCGTTTAAGGTATGATTCAACTCTTTTTCTAAGCTACTCCAAAAATCATCAAAATTACTAAAAGTTATTCCCGTTAACTCAGAAATAAAGGGAAACTTATATAAAGAATGGATGTCAATTTCAAGATTAGTGGTTTCATAAATCGCTTTTTCTATAGACTTGCCAAATTTTTTTACTAAGTTACTATCAATGTCAGCATCAAGGATGGGTTTAAATTTAGGTACTGTCACCTCATATTCCAAAGCACTGCGTTCAAGAATATCATTAACCTCTGAAAACGTGATATCTTTATTATAAATGACAGAGTTCGTCACCTCAGAAGAGATCAGTTGCATACTTCTCCCCACACAAAGAGCATTCGCTTTAGAGGTACCTTTAAAAAAGGCAAATCGTTCGGCAAGTGTATAGACAAAAATTGGAGCTTCATCAAATACGGCTTGGATCTCTTTACTTTTTGAAAACAAAAATGACTCAATTGAACAAAACATTTGCCCATTTACACCAATGACAGTAGGCAGACTAGCTGGATAACT
Organism: Paenibacillus sp. EKM211P; assembly: GCF_011066175.1. Classification (NCBI taxonomy): domain Bacteria; kingdom Bacillati; phylum Bacillota; class Bacilli; order Caryophanales; family Paenibacillaceae; genus Paenibacillus; species Paenibacillus sp. EKM211P. The sequence continues at coordinate 105,023 of NZ_JAAMNS010000005.1, read as the reverse complement.
ACTCTGACTACCATTTTTTACAGATACAAAAATAAGTTTATTTTGATCTACTAACTGCTGTGTAATTTGGCTAAGTTGCTGATAGTATCCTTCTGAAGTAACCGAAATGCTTATGCATATATATTTAATATTCAGATTAAGGCATTTCTTCAACGCCATCTGCAAGAGTCTAGTACTCGTTTTCCCTTCTTCATTTGCTATTTTTATGATGTAAAACTGAGCCTCACTAAAAACTTGCATAATCGTATCTGCCACAGATGTTCCATGCCCATGGTCATCCTGAAAATCATTATCCTCGATAATTTCGTTTCCTGAAAATTGAAATCTCACTCCATCTATAACATGTTTATTTAAACTTTGATTCGTCATATCCATTCCAGTATCAATTATGACTACTTGTTTGTTGTTAAACATAGTCTTCACCTATCCTATCAAATTTGTAGAATGCTATATATAAATTAGCACTTTAGTTTGATATAGAATGTGTAAGTGATAAAATAACCAATTTCATGCTATAAAAAGCAAATTTTCGATAAAAATGTATTAGAAATTCAATGCTGACCATTATAATTACGAGTTACTAGAGTATTCAGCAAGACGCAAAATGACACAATATGCGCTGATTATTACAGTAATATTTTTACGTAGATCAACTGTAGTAACCTTATTCATAGATTAACTACAGCTTAAGAATACAGGCTATCTGAAGCAATTAATCTCAATAGTCTGTTAAGGCTCCGTATAAATATTTTAAGAAGGTGATAATCAAAATAATATTATATGTCCGTAAAATTAGTATCAGGCAAAAAATTAATGTGGAGGTTTCTTATGATAAAAAACCGAAAAATTCTACCGTTCAAACTAGCTTTTATATTCTGTATGTGTTTGACAAGCTTTTTCATTGCTAATGATACTAACTATGCTGCAAAACATAAGAATTTTACGACTATAGAACAAAATAAAAATATTCCGACTGTTGAAGAATACGAGAATGATGTAAAAGATTTACCTAGACTTAATGCGAATGAAACCATGGACAAATTCAACTCGGGAGAAGGTTTTTACCTTTATATTGGTAGACCTAGTTGCTCCGATTGTCGTGAATTCTCTCCCATTTTAAAAGAATTTTCTGTGCGTATATCACAACCCATCTATTATTACAATCTGGATGGTGGGGACTGGGGACCAGCCATTCGGCAATTTCTTAGAGATCACATCAATTTACAAGCTACTCCAACATTAGCATATATTAAAGATGGAAAAGTCGTTGCCCAACAAGTTGATACTGGACCAAATGCTGATGAATTGCTAACTATTTTTGCCGATTGTCCTCAGTAACCTTTCGCATTCCAAAAATGATCGATTCAAATCATTGAAACTTTGACTCGCAAGATGGGATTCTTTGAAAAAAGATCCTTCTTGCGAGTCTTCTATACTTTATATTTTAATCACACTTCCCACTCTTCCCGTAAAAGCCCCATTCGGATCGAATCATAATACTTTCCATTATAATATCTGCACTTGCGAAGCCTGGCTTCGAGGGTCATGCCCAGCTTCTCCCCGACCTTCATCATCCGATGGTTTCCTGACCAGGTTGTAAAGCCTACTCTTACTAGAGGCAATGTATTAAACAAATGGTCGATCCACAATCGAAGTGCTCTCGTACCATAGCCACCACTCCAATACCCCGAATCATAGATACCTCTCCCTATTTCAAGCCATAGCGAAGGCTTATGCTCCCAGTAGTAACTCACGGATCCAATGACCTTGCCTTCCACTTCAATGAGCCAAAAGTCATCTTGTCCGATTCGCTTTTCCTTCTCTTTTAAATACTCCTCCAAAGAAAGCGTCTTATGCTCATAATAAGGTGCATCCCATTGCTTCCATTCCGGTGCTTCTTCCTTGTAAATTAGCGTCCAAAGTGCATATAGGTCTTCTTCTGTAGCAGGCCTAATCGTTAAATCTTTTTCTGTATACATCGAGTCCCTCCTTATCACAAAACGCTCATTTCTATGCTGGGTTGTATGATGCTTTATTGTATCTGCTTTTGCATAATATCGAGTATCTAGTTTATCTATCTTTGGAGCCAGCGAATAATTCATGTTGACAAACAATCAAAAATAATATATCTTAATATCAAGATAATAAATATGAAGAAAAATTTACACCGACGGTTTATTTTGCTTTGAAAAACCTAATCATATAAAAACCAAGGAGGGCAAATAATATGAAACTGTTAGGATTGCATCACGTTTCGGCGATTACAGCAGCAGCGGCTAAAAATGTTGAATTTTATACTCAGGTATTGGGGCTTCGGCTGATTAAAAAAACAGTGAACCAGGACGATGTTAGTGTGTATCACCTCTTTTACGGAGATGAGCGCGGAACCGCGGGTACGGAAGTCACTTTCTTTGAAATTCCACATGCTGGACAAACGCGTACAGGGAATAACAGCATTTCGGCGCTCTCCCTACGTGTACCGAACGACAAGGCTCTGAATTATTGGAAAAACCGCTTCGAGCAGCTGGATGTGAAGCATGGCGAAATTATAGATCAAGCAGGACGCTTGGCGCTTTCGTTCGAGGATTTTGAAGGACAACGCTTCTTCCTCGTTTCAGATGAGCATGATCACGGAATGCGCGGCGGCACGCCTTGGGAGAAGAGCCCTGTCCCTGCGGAATACGGCATCGTTGGACTTGGTCCGGTTCATCTGACCATTCCCAAAGCGGAGAATACCATTCTTATTCTTGAACAGGTTATGGGCTTCCGCAAAAAGGGCTCCTACCCCTCCCCTGTTGCCGGACAACCGGATGTGGTTATCTACGAAACAGGTGAAGGCGGTACAGGAACTGAAGTTCATCTGGAAGAGCGCAACGATCTGCCACAAGAGCGACCAGGACGCGGCAGTGTGCATCACGTCGCTTTCCGTGTTGAAACCGAGGAAGAGCTCAAACAGTGGGTAGAGCGTATTGGTCAGCTGCAAATTTCCAACTCTGGTTTTGTAGATCGCTTTTACTTCCGTTCCTTGTACTTCCGTGAGCCGAACGGCATTCTGTTTGAATTGGCTACCGATGGACCTGGCTTTGACACCGACGAGGAACTGGAGTTTCTGGGCGAATCTCTGGCACTGCCTCCATTCTTGGAGCCGCGCCGTGCATCAATTGAAGCCAATCTCAAACCACTCAACACCAAACATGAATAAAGTTATATTTACTCTAAAATAAACACAAAGCCGGGGCTTCTACATCATGTAGGGTTCCCGGCTTTTTTCGTGCAACTGCTCTGCTTTCATTAAAAAAAGCATCTCATCTACAAGCTTTTAGCTAGACAGGTAAGTGAAATACCCTTTTTGGCTATGCTTATAGCTTTTTATCATCCACGCTGGTCAGCCATGCTTCGATTTCTCCGATTACAGAGGCGATGCAGCCGTCTTGGAACGGCGAGATCAATCCAGCCAGCTCAACCAATCCGGTAAAGGATCGGCTTCCTCCGGCACGACACAGCTTCAAATAATCTTTCCATGCTGCTGCGCGGTCTTCACCCATGCGTTTCCAAAACTGGAATGCACACAATTGTGCCAGTGTATAGTCAATATAATAGAACGGAGATTGAAAAATATGTCCCTGCTTGTGCCAGAATCCACCCTTTTCGAGGTACTCGTTGCCTTCATAATCCAGATGCGGTTTATACTTCCGTTCAATGGAACGCCATGCACTTTTACGTTCGGCCGGTGTCCAATCCGGGTGTTCATATACGGCATGCTGGAATTCGTCTACGGCTACGCCGTAAGGCACGAACAGCAACGATGAAGATAGGTGTTCAAAGTGATATTTGTCCGTGTCTTCCTCGAAGAACAGCTTCATCCAAGGCCATGCGAAAAACTCCATACTCATCGAATGAATTTCAGCCGCCTCCATGGTTGGCCAGTGGTACTCGGGAATTTCAAAATGTCGGCTTTCATAGACCTGGAAGGCATGACCTGCCTCATGAGTCAATACGTCGATATCACCGGATGTCCCATTAAAATTGGAGAAAATAAATGGCGTGCCATATTCGCTCAAAAATGTACAGTAGCCTCCGCTTTGCTTGCCTTTTTTACTGATTAAATCCATCAGTCCACGCTCGACCATAAAACTGAAAAATTCATGTGTTTCCGGTGATAGCTCTTCATACATACGCGCTCCATTACGAAGAATCCAGTCCGGGTCACCTTTTGGCGTAGGATTGCCTGACAAGAAGTTGAAGCCCTCGTCGTAATAACGGAGCTGATCTACTCCGATCCGCTCGCGTTGGCGCTCTTTCAGCTTGGTTGCCAGAGGAACAATGTGCTTCAGCACCTGCTCGCGGAAATTGGCTACCATTTCTGCGTTGTAATCTGTACGTCCCAAGCGGGCATAGCCCAATTCTACGAAGTTGTCATAGCCCAGCTTGTGTGCCATGCGCGTACGTACCTTGACCAATTCATCATAAATTCGATCCAGCTCGTCCTCATGCTCACTCATAAATTGATACTTGGCCTCGGAGGCCTGTTTGCGTGTCTCGCGGTTGGTTGCCATTTCAAATGGCAGGAGCTGTGACAATGTGCGTTCTTCTCCCTCGAACGGGATCTTCGCTGAGGCAATTAATTGGGCATATTCCGAAGTCAACTTATTTTCCTGCTGCAAATCCTCAATGATATCCGGGTGGAACGACTTGAGCGCCACCTCGGCAATACTGAAAAGCTGGCTGCCCCATTGGCTCTCCAACTCAGCTCTAAATGGAGAATCTACCAATGCGCGGTAGTAATCGGTTACATACTCCTGAATAACCGGCATGAAATCATCAGCGTACTCTTGCTCCGCTTTGTAAAAAGCATCTTCCGTATCAATGGAGTGCCGAACTTCCACCAATTGCAATTGCGTTTCCACGTTACTGCGCAGCTTGTTAATGGCATGAATAACTTCATTTTGACGTTCTACACTGTCCGCTTCACGAAACTGCTGTAACAGTGTTTTAAACCGCTGTTCAATTTCAGGTTGTTCTGGCCGGCTGTAAGCCATTTCGCTGAATAATGTCATTGCTTCATTTCCCCCTTTAATGTAATAAATCTGATGCCTATTATACAGTACGATTAGACCAAACTGGAAGCTGAAATACCAAAATAATACAACCTCAAAAGCCGCAATACCATGTATTGCGGCTTTTGAGCCTAGGCTAACTCCATATATCATAGATGTCGTTATCTAAAGTAACCTCAATATATATACAGTCTGGTGGAGATTTATAAGTCTCCTTCCTATGGCAGCCCTTCATACTTTATTGATTTTGCAAACGATGTGCCACATGCAGGGTCGGACCGACAAATTCATTTAACTTGAAGCCACCTTCAATGGCCTGTGTAATGAATTTCTTGGCCTGATCCACAGCTTCACGCACAGTCAGACCTTGTGCCAAACCAGCCGTTACCGCGGCCGAAGTGGTACAGCCTGCACCGTGGGTAAAGTTGGTTTGTACAACATCCGCTTCAAACCAGTCAAAAGTGATTCCGTCATACAGCAGATCCATTGCTTTACCTGCACGAACTTTGCCACGGTCCTTGATCAGTACATGCTTAGCACCACGCTCGTGGATAATAGCAGCCGCTTCCTGCATCTGCTCCAGTGTCGTGATCGGTCCATTCTTCGCCAGTTGCGAAGCCTCGAACAGGTTTGGTGTTACCAGATCAGCGCCAGGAATCAACAATTCCAGCATGGCCTCTGTATTTTCTGGCTGGAGCACTTCATCCGTGCCTTTGCAGACCATAACCGGGTCAATTACAATCCGTTTCAGATCATGCTTTTTCAAATGGCTGGCCACCAGTTCGATGATATCTACGGAACCCAGCATACCGGTCTTCATTGCATCAAAACCGATACCTTCCAATACAGTACGCAGCTGCGCCTCAACCACGTCCAACGCAACAGGATATACAAGATGGTTCCAGGTTTTAGGTTCCATCGCAACTACGGTAGTCAATACAGTCATGCCATATACACCAAGCTCCTGAAAGGTTTTCAGGTCCGCCTGAATACCTGCTCCGCCGCTTGTGTCGGAGCCGGCTATCGTTAGTGTTTTGGGAATCGTCATTAGTATATGCTCTCCTTCACTTTCTGTGCTGCATTTATCCTAATCCTGCATGCGAAACTTGTCAACGCGCAAAACAGTCCTTTCCATACGAAAAGTCACAAGAACCAGCAACAGCTAAAAAACGAGAATATCCCCCTTTGAAATGAGAACATCCTCGTAAGTACGTGTTATATGAAGAATTTGAATGAATTTTAGACTTATAAATACCCACCCGTACTGTGATCATAGGCATGATTTTTTTCATTTGCCCGTACGCCGAGGCAAAAACTCTGATACAACTGCTGCTGTCTTGGGGTAGCAAAATTCCGGTGCTGCTCAAATAAAGCCATACAACCAATGATATGCTCGGTATAGCTGTTATCGACAGACAGTTGCAGGCAATGTAGTGTTTGTTCCAACCCTTCGGGGTAATCGCCTTTTCGAAAATAATATTCCGCATACACCTTACAAAAGGAGGCAAAGCGAAATGCATTAAAGTGCTTGCGATAATGTGTGTCCCATTGTTCCGGTGCAAGCTCCCAGAAACTCTTGAGTTGCTGGCTGAACAGCTCCAGCTCGGCATCCACGAAATAACCAAACCGATTCGCTGATTCGAGCAACGTATTCAAGCCTTCCAATGTCTCATCCGGATGCTCGCGCAGGTAAGTAATATATTCATAGATTGCAGAAGTGTTACCCATTTTGATTTCAATACAAAGTCGGTTGCCCTGTGCATATACACGATGCAGGTTGACTACTTTCCAGCCTTCCTCGTCCAGACCCTCAAACCAGCTCAAATCTGCATAACCTTCAATCCATTGCTTGGATTCCTCATATCTACCCTGAAACTCATAGCAGCTGGCCTTCAGCAGATGCCCTTGAGCATAGTAATAAACGAGCGGCTTAAGCAGCTCCAGGTGCTCATCTCCAAAACGGTTCCGATTGCGATACAATGCCTGCGCCAGCTCCCTTAGCTCGTCCGCATACATTTCCATCTCGGACCATTGCATTTTTAAAGCAAACACTTGAGATAGCATATGTAAGCCTTCCAGTGCATAAATTTCCGGTAGACGACTACGGTATAAATGGAATTGTACAGCAGCCTTCAAGTTCCGTTGGTTATCCTTAATCTGAATCTGGAATATGCGAAAATAGCTAATCGCCAACCGTTCGGAGTGGGTATACTTCTCACTCTCAATAACACAATCATACAAAAGCATGGAGGCTTCATGTCGGCCATCCTCAAACATCGCTTCTGCAGTCTCAAAAATAGCCGGAATATTTGATAAATCGTCCATCAAATAGCCCAGCACACTGCGTATACAGTCCAGCTTGTTCAACTCTGAGCAACGAAGAAGAAATGGACGCAACCTTCTCCAGTGGGGCAAGGAATGAATAAAACACTCATCTACATACATCTCGAACAAAGATCCTTCTTCCAATCCCATCGCCTCAGTAATCAGATCAAGCTGATTAACTGAAATAGGCCGTGGTGGGTTTCGGTTAAGTATACCGCTAAGTGTACCCGGATTTACCTTGGAAGCATCTGCAAAACATTGCATCGAAATACCTTCACTTTGAATATACTTTTCTATCTGTGCGCGGATCGTGGTGTTTTTTTCCAAAGGGACACCCCCTCAAACGAATGATGGTGACTTTTTCATTACCTTTTAAACCAAAATTTGTTTAATCAAAGTATATGTCTAATTATACGAGAGGTCAATAACTTTAAACACGACTCAGGACATACAAAATCACGAGTTTCGTACGATTTTAAATCTGTTTTATGAAAAAAGACCGTCCTCTGAGAGACAGTCTTTCTCTATTATTTTGATGCTGTGGACTTAGAAGATCACAACTTGCAAAATGATTTAGAATCACCGAAAATCAAGAGCAAACTTAGCGTATCCTTCTACCGTCAGCCCTTCGTAAAGCAATTCAGAATAAGCATTGGCGACATGCGTTGCTTGCGGCGAGGTTAGGAACGTCACATGTGGACGACCCGACCATGGGGCGAGGGACCAGTGACCGTCAGCCTTTGGCGTCAACGTCTTCATATGCCGCACATACTCAGTCAGCACATGCCGGTTCTCATCCGGTGAAGCCAGTATAATTCGCTCCCCACCTGGATTAACCAACGCAGAGGAGAACGCGCGATAGTTATTCGTAACAACCAGATAACTCCGCTGCATATCCATCGGTTCCCCTTCAAAAGACATATGAATGATTCTGTGCGCATCTAGGTCCTTTAGTTCCCCGGCAGCATCATATCTGGCTGGCTGTGTTACATCAATCTGGTACTCGATGCCATCGATGATATCAAAATTAAAGCTTGGAAACTCAGAATTAATCAGCTCTTGCTCCTCCTCTGCCGAAAGATCAATTTGCCGGAATTGACCGGCAGACCACTCCAGCCATTCCCGAATTTCTGCCCCGCTCAGTTGAACGACATGCAGCGTATTCGGAAAATTGTACAGATCGGCGATATGTTTGATCGCCATCGTCCCTGCGGGAATATCGGTATAATACGCCGGACCATATCTGCCCCCTGTTTTAAAAGGAGCGGCTGCCGACAGAACGGGAACCCCCTCATACTCGCTCCCTTGTAGCTGCTGTTTCACATACCAAATTTGTGCATCATTCACAAGCTGAACCGAAGCATCATCCATCACCTGGGCAAAAAAGCTGTTCACTGCTACCGTCGTTCGACCTACAGGTGCACGAATATAATCCAGGGTTCCAGCATGTTCATCTGCTACCGCCTGCTGAATAGCAGTATCTGGTTGGACGAGTGCTTCCTTGCGTATCGGGTCATACACCGGGCGTACCTCGGCAGCAGATGCAGCCACTTGCCACTTTCCTCCAATAAGAGCCAGATCCAGATCAATGATACCCAGATGATCTCCCCAGAAGCCCGGCTCTACTGCTGGAATGCCATGAATGGTGCCCTGCTCTGCATTAACACCTGTCATACCTATAAACGAAGGGCCAGGAAATACTTTATGTGCATGACCAAACACAATGGCATCGATCCCCTCCTCCCTGCTCAGATGCAGCACCGCATTTTCCATATTGGGGGTTTCGGGAATATCCTCAAAGCCTGCATGAGGCATAGCAATAATGAGGTCGGCTCCGGCCGCCTGCATTTCTGGAATAAACCGTCTGGCGGTTTCCAGCATATCTTTGACGATAAGTTTTCCTTCCAACCATGCCTTGTCCCATTGCATAATTTGCGGAGGTACAAAGCCGATGACACCCACCTTCAGCAGATGCTTGTTGCCTGCTTCATCCTCTACTGTCTTATCCAGCAATAGATAAGGCGTAAAGTAGTTTTGTTCTTCCTTTCCTGCTATATATATGTTGGCATTCACGTAAGGAAATTGCGCTCCTCGAAGACAAGTCTGCAAATATTCCAACCCATAGTTAAATTCATGATTACCGATACTGCCTGCCTCGTATCCCAGCAGATTCATTGCTTTATAGGCGGGATGCACCTCACTTGGGTCCTGTTGGAGCCGCTGTACAGCGTAATCTCCCATTGGATTCCCCTGAATTACATCTCCGTTATCCAGCAGCAGGTGATTGGGCACCTCTGCCCGGGCCTTATGAATCAGACTCGCGGTTTGCGCCAGACCATAATGCTGCGTTTCCTGATCCATATAGTAATCATAATTCCACAAGCTGACATGCAGATCGGTGGTAACCATAATGCGGAATTTCACCTTCCCAGCACCTGCATGTTCCCGCCCTGTCTTATCATTAACGTCCAAAATATCCAATCTTGTTCTCTCCCTCAGCTTCGGTCATAGAGCTTGAATAAGTCTAACAAAGCACTGTTAAGAGAATGTTAAAACAAGCAATTCGCTTAAGTACAGTCTACGGCCTCTAGCAAATGATAAATTTTACATCATTTTTACCAAAGTCAGGAGTGCTTTTTACCCTACCTGTGGGACTAGCTGTTAAGATTTGGTTTGTCACTGAATTTACAGGTTTTTTAAATTTTCGTTATTACGATGTTTAGGGGGAAATTATTTTGTTCAAAAAAGCACTGACCTTGTGCATGACCTTCACACTGGCAGCGGGTTTAGCCGCTTGTGGCTCAAATGCAAACAATAACAACAGCGCCTCCACTCCGGGTACAGATGGCTCTAAAAACGAAAGCACAGCCTATGTCCCTAAGGAGTTAAAGGTACAATTCGTTCCTTCTCAAAATGCAGATACCCTCGAAGCCAAAGCTAAACCGCTCGAAAAACTGCTGGGGGACAAGCTGGGAATCCCGGTGAAAGTAACCGTATCTCCTGACTACAATACGATTGTGGAAGCCATGTCTTCCAAACAGGTAGATGTAGGGTTCCTTCCGCCTAATGCTTATGTACTGGCACACGATAACCGTAAAGCGGCCGACTTGCTCCTGCAAGCTCAACGCTATGGCATTGAAGATGCCACAGGCAAGGACACGACTGAAAAAGTAAACTTTTATAAAGCAATGATCGTGGTGAAAAAGGATTCTCCAATTCAAAGTCTGGCTGATCTGAAAGGCAAGAAGGTTGGCTGGCAAAATGTAACCTCCTCCGCAGGCTATGTGTACCCCGCAGCAGAGCTGAAAAAAGCTGGCGTGGACCCGGACACAGATGTGCAGGGTGTGACGATCAAAGGCCACGACGCTGCTATTCTGGCGCTGCTGAACGGTCAGGTTGATGCTGTCGCTGTTTTCCAGGATGCACGTAACACAGTGAAGAAGGAAATCCCGGACGTATTTGAAAAAACACGTGTCATTCATTACACAGCTAAAATTCCAAATGACACCGTCAGCGTACGTTCCGATATGGATCAAACATGGAGAGACAAAATCGCCCAAGCCTTTATTGACATTGCCAACGACCCTGAGGGCGGCGAAATCATTAAAGAAATTTACACCCATGTAGGTTATGAAAAGGGCGACGATAAAAACTTCGATTCTGTGCGTGAATACGCCGAAGCTGTCGGCCAAGCGGTAAAGTAACAGGTACGAAACAGGCTTTACGAATGACAGGGCAGCACCGTCCATGTATTCATGGCGGTGTTGTTTTCATTCCACCCCATCGGGGAGAAAGTTGGGAGCATATGATTGAATTTCGAAACGTATCGAAAACATACCCGAACGGCACCAAAGGGTTGAATAATATTAATTTGACGATTCAGGAGGGAGAAATGGTCGTCATTGTCGGCTTATCCGGTGCGGGTAAGTCCACCCTGCTGCGTTCCATTAACCGACTGCATGACATTACGTCCGGCGACATCGTTGTAGGTGGCAGGTCTGTCACGTCTGCTGGAAGCAGCGAGCTGCGGCGCATTCGCCGTGATATCGGCATGATCTTTCAAAGCTTCAATCTGGTTAAGCGTTCGACGGTGCTTCGCAACGTACTTTCGGGCCGCGTCGGTTATCATTCGACGCTGCGGACCATTCTTGGTCTCTTCCCGAAGGAAGACATCGAACTGGCACTAACGGCGCTGGAACGCGTGAATATCCGCGAAAAGGCCTATAGCCGCGCCGATGAATTGTCCGGTGGCCAACAGCAGCGTGTATCCATCGCGCGTGCTCTGGCGCAGGAAGCTAAAATCATTCTGGCGGACGAGCCTGTCGCGTCGCTTGATCCGCTGACCACCCGCCAGGTGATGGACGATCTCCAGCGAATTAACCGGGAAATGCAGATTACGACCATTGTCAATCTGCATTTCATTGATCTGGCGCGCGAATATGCAACACGGATCATCGGATTACGCGCGGGAGAGGTCGTCTTTGATGGCACACCGGAGGAGGCTACGGATGAAGCCTTTGCGGAGATCTACGGCCGGGCCATCAAGCATGATGAACTGCTGGGAGTGGGATCATGAAGCCCGACTCTACTGCCCAGCCGCTCTCTTCGTCGCAACCGTCACCATCTGCTGGACCACCGCAGCCAGGCAAGCCACCTGCAGGGCCACCTTTGCCAGGACGTTATAAGCGTTACGCTACCTGGATGATTTTTATCGTGGTGCTGATAGCCTGCTCCATTCATACGGATGCCACGCCTTACCAATTGATCGTTGGCTTACCAGAGATGGGCAAATTGCTGGAAGAAATGTTTCCTCCTGACTGGAGTTACCTGCCTATCATCTGGAAACCGATGCTGGAAACGATCCAGATCGCTATTGTCGGTACGACACTGGGAGCCATATTGGCAATCCCTGTCGCGTTGCTGTGCGCCTATAATGTGATGCCGCGCAAGCTAATCTCGCTGCCGATGCGCACGATCCTGAACCTGGTACGGACGATTCCCGATTTGCTGTTTGCCTCGATCTTTGTGGCCGTATTCGGCATCGGACCGTTTGCAGGGATGCTCGCCCTGCTGTTCTTCTCCTTCGGGATCATAGCCAAGCTGACCTTTGAGGCGATTGAAGCCATTGATCCCGGGCCACTGGAGGCCATGACCGCTGTTGGCGCGAGCCGCATTCAAGTCATCGCCTTTGGTGTGGTTCCGCAGGCACTGCCTTATTTTGTGTCGTATTTGCTATACACCTTTGAGGTTAATGTGCGCGCAGCTTCTGTTCTGGGACTGGTCGGTGCGGGCGGCATCGGTCTGCTGCTTGACCGTTCCCTTGGGCTGTTCCGATATGACCGGGCAAGCATTATTATTCTACTGACCCTCGTCATCGTCCTTGCGATTGATTACGGCAGTAACCTGCTACGGAGGAAATTATTATGAATGATCCTACGCTTCGCAGACCTATTGGCTCCCGCCTGCGCTTTTGGGCGTTAGCTATTCTGCTAATTATCATTTACATTTGGGCTTTTCGCGGGATGCAGTTTGAAGGATTACAAGGGACGGCCAAAAGCGTCTCTGTCGCAATATTGGACGGCTTTCTTCATCCCGACTGGTCATTTGTCTACATCCCTGAGGGGGAGGACTTGCTGCGTGGGTTGCTGGATACACTGGTCATTTCAGTGCTCGGAACCTTCGTATCCGCATTTGTCTGTCTTCCGTTTGCCTTTTGGGCATCGAGCAATATGACCCGTCTACGCCCCTTATCAGGCAGCGGGAAGTTTGTACTTAGTGTCATTCGGGTATTTCCCGAAATGATCGTCGCCATTCTATTCATTAAAGCCGTAGGTCCCGGCTCGTTTGCAGGTGTGCTTGCCCTCGGCATTCACTCCATCGGCATGCTGGCCAAGCTTTTCTCAGAAACGATTGAAAGCGTCGATCACGGACCGCAGGAAGCTTTGATCGCGTGCGGTGCCAACCGTTGGCAGGTCATTTTCTTCGCCGTGCTGCCGCAGGTGATTCCACAGTTTCTTTCCTATTCGCTCTATCGTTTTGAAATTAACATCCGGTCCGCAACCACGCTCGGTCTGGTTGGTGCAGGTGGTATTGGTACTCCGCTGCTGTTTGCACTCCAAATGCGCAACTGGAACCGTGTAGGCGTCATTTTACTCGGCATTGTAGTCTTGATCATTTTGACGGATCTGATATCCGGCTGGCTGCGCAAACGGATTGTATAATTAAACATCTCTATCCTAACAAAAGCCTCTCCTGTGTAAAAGGGAAATGCTACGCTCCCATTGACTCGGAAGAGGCTTTTGCTGTTCAACAACTCCCACCTAGTTCATCTAGGACCCGTCGGACTTCCTCTGCCGTATTGTAAAAATGCGGAGCCACACGAATAACATCCTTTCGTGCTGACACAATCATATTTCGGCTCCGCAAACGCCTCTCTACTGCCGACACGTCGGCTACTTCAACAGCGAGCAGACTTGGTAAAGTGCCTCCTCCATCAGGTATACGTATGTGTAACCCTTTGCTACGTCCATATTCAATAGAAAAGTCCAACAGCTCATTCATATAGGTCTGAATGTTCGTGACCCCAATTTCCAGCAGCAGCTTTAAGGCTGCATTGGCGGCAAAAATGCTAATGAAGGAAGGTAATCCTGTCTCAAAGCGCCGGGCTCCTGCCGCCGGAACCGGATGAGCAATATCAAACCGGGAGGCTGACTCCTGTCCAAGCCAGCCCGTAAGACGGGGCTTGAAGCGTTCTATTCGCTCCTTACTTATATAAAGAAAAGCCACTCCCGGTATCCCCAGCATATATTTGCGTGCTCCCGCGACCAGCATATCTATGCCCATCGCCTTTACGTCTATCGGAATCATTCCTGCAGACTGATAGGCATCGACGAATAGTAACGCCTGATTTCGATGAGCTATATGTGCAATGGATTTGAGATCCTGCTGAAATCCGTTGGTATAATTCACATGGGATACCATAATAAGCGCAGTATTCTCCGTAACATGCTCCTCATACTGCTCTAGGGTCACTTCTCCCTCCGTAGAAGGGATACAGCAAATATGATCACGGAACATCTCCTGTGCCTGCCAGATGTGGCCCACCGTCGGAAAGTCGGTGTCTGCATACACAATCCCTTCTTTTCCCGGTACATAAGAAAGGGCAGTGGCCACGCCAGCAATCGCCTCAGAGGCTGAGGACAGCACCGCAATTTCGTCAGGCTCCGCCCCGATGAGCTTGGCAAAATGTCCTCTTGCCTCCTCCAACCGTGCCATAGATAGGTCGCCGTTATGACCGTGTTGCAGCAAGCTTCGATGATATTCCTCAATGGCAGCGGAAACCGGTCTCGATATCGCCCCCTGGGAACAGCTTCCTACATGGATATGTGAGGACAGCACCGGAAACAACTGACGGTAGGACTGAAACGGATGTTTCATATTTCCCTTCGCTCCTCCTGGGCACACCAACGTGCCTTGATATGATCATTTTATTATCCATATAAGCCACCTTAGAACAAGGGCCTCTCTTCCCATCTTCTCGCCGTTAACAGACGATAGACACAAAGAGAGGCCCTGTTGGATCATATACACAATTATTAATTAATGCACGCGTTTGCGTCCAAACCAGCTTTTAAGCACCAAGGTTGCCAAAGCAAGTAGCAGCAACAACGAGGCCACCGCAAAAGATGCCGAGAACTGATACTCGTTATACAAAATCTCAACATGCAGCGGAAGTGTATTCGTCTCGCCCCGAATATGTCCCGAGACGACGGACACTGCACCAAACTCGCCCATGGCTCTCGCATTACACAGAATAATGCCGTACAGCAAACCCCATTTGATATTCGGCAGCGTCACTTTCCAGAAAATGCGCCAGCCGCGTGCGCCCAGTGTGACCGCCGCTTCCTCCTCCTGCTGCCCCTGATCTTCCATCAGCGGAATAAGCTCGCGCGCAACAAAAGGAAATGTAATGAACAGCGTTGCCAAAATAATGCCTGGCAAAGCAAATATAATTTTAATATCATGCTCGTCCAGCCACGGCCCAAGCCAGCCCTGTGCGCCAAACACTAATACATACATCAGTCCTCCGACGACAGGCGAGATCGCAAAGGGTAAATCAATCAAGGTGACCAGCACACCTTTGCCGCGAAAATGAAATTTTGTGATCAGCCAGGCGGCCGCTACACCAAATACCGTATTCAGCGGAACCGTTATCGCTGCCACCAGCAGCGTCAAGCGCAATGCGGACATGGCATCCGGGTCCCGTAGCGCTTCAACGTATACGCTCCATCCCTGCTTGAGTGCTTCGGTAAGCACGACGATTAGCGGCAATACCAACACCCAGAGCAAAGCTAAAAAAGCAGCACCAATGAGCGTCCACTTGACCCAAGGGGCTTCGGTTGTAACCCTATTGGGCGGTGCGGATGAAGGCACTGGTGCAGAAGCAAGCTCCTGCCCAGTTATCGCTTGTGACATGATGTATCCCTCCTTGAACACGGGGTTAATGCGCAGACCTCTGCTGTCTGCATGCTAACGTTAGACATTTGCGTTAGACTGCACGGCGCCGTGACCAGCGCTGAAAACTGTTAATCACGAATAACAGTACGAACGAAATGACCAACAGCATCAATGCCACCGCCGTAGCCCCTGCGTAGTCATTTTGCTCCAGCTTGGACATAATGAGCAGCGGAGCAATCTCGGTCTTCATCGGCATATTGCCAGAAATGAAGACGACAGATCCGTACTCGCCAATGCCGCGGGCAAAGGCAAGCGCAAAACCCGTCAGCAGCGGGGGTACCAGCTCCGGCACAATAACGCTGCGGAAGGTACGCCATCTGCCCGCTCCCAGCGTAGCAGCCACCTCTTCCTCATCCTTGTCCAGCTCCTCCAGCACCGGCTGAACTGTCCGTACGACGAACGGAATGCCAATAAACATCAACGCGAGCGTAATCCCTGTCTGTGAGTATGCCATTTTCCACCCAAGCGGTTCGAACAGTGAGCCGATCCAGCCGTTCTGTGCATATAGAGCGGTCAACGCAACCCCTGCCACCGCCGTGGGCAATGCAAAGGGCAGATCGATGACCGCATCAAACATTCGTTTCCCTGGAAACTCATAACGCACCAGTACCCAGGCGATCAATAAACCGAGAAACAGATCGATCAGCGCCGCGGCTGCGGCACACAAAAAGCTCACCTTGTAGGAAGCCAGCACTCTGGCATCCGTCGCCACGTCCCAAAATTTCTCCCACGTCAGCCCGGTTGAATTCAGGAGCAGTGCTGATAATGGCACCAGCACCACCAGACTGAGATACAGCACACTATAACCCATCGTTAACCCGAAACCGGGAAGTACGCGTTTTCGGGTGGCTTGCATTTGACTCATGTTCTGTCCATCCCTCTCTGCATCCTTTGACTATGGCACTCGCGTCAACTGATCCTCTCGCCTTTACACTTCACTTATGTTATGAACTACCAGGTACATAAATCTGGTCAAAAATCCCCTTGTCGCTAAAATGCTTTTGCTGTGTCTCTTTCCATGTTCCGAATACATCCTTCAAGGTTACAAGCTCCAGATTAGGAAATTGATCCTTGAACTTTGCCGTCACACTCTCTAATGTGGGGCGATAATAATTTTCGGCAGCAATGGTCTGCCCTTCTTCACTGTACAAATATTTCAGGTACGCGTCCGCCACCTCGCGTGTACCTTTTTTATCTACCACTTTATCGACCACCGCTACCGGAGGTTCAGCCAAAATACTGATCGACGGATATACGATATCGAATTTATCCGCACCTAGCTCCTTCACAGACAGCAGTGCTTCATTTTCCCAAGCGATCAGCACATCGCCAATTCCACGCTCTACGAAAGTCGTCGTCGCTCCACGCGCTCCGCTATCCAATACCGGCACATGCTTATACAGCTCCTGTACAAACTGCTGGGCTTTGGCATCATCGTTATTGTTCTTTTTGAGCGCATAGGCCCAGGCTGCAAGATAGTTCCAGCGGGCTCCGCCCGAGGTTTTAGGGTTCGGTGTAATGACCTGTACATCGCCGCGGACTAGATCATCCCAGTCCTTGATCCCCTTCGGGTTCCCTTTACGTACCAATAACACGATGGTTGAGGTGTATGGGGAACTGTTATGCTCATATTTACTTTGCCATCCTTCTTTAATAAGCCCTTTCTCCTGTAACGCATCAATATCATAGCCCAGGGCCAATGTAACCACGTCTGCATCCAGCCCGTCCTGCACAGAGCGGCTTTGCTTGCCAGATCCCCCGTGGGATTGCTTGATTGTAACCTTCTGTCCTTTCTCCTTCTCCCAATGGGCGGCAAACGCTTTATTATATGCCTCATACAACTCACGGGTCGGATCATAAGAAACATTGAGCAACTCCACGTCCTTGGAGCCGGAAGCAGAGCTACCATCCGCTTGCGTCCCTTCCTTGCTTGCCCCGCAAGCACTTAGCACCATCGTTAAAACCAAAGATAGTCCGAGAATAAGTCCGGTTTTATAATTCCTCTTCATCAAGACACCCCTCATTCTATGTAATTTGTAAATACCCATTCATTTACGCCTGTTATTTACAGACATAATCAAAAAAAAGGGCGGAGAATTCCCTGATGCAGCCCTGATAGGTCAAACCTGTCGCTTGGACAGTGTCTGCCTGCTGTTCCTAGAGGTTCTCCGCCAGAATGGCGAGGTTATACTTTAATACTTTAATTCCTACCTGTTTAATGAGTTATATGGATATAATACGAGAGTTTTATGAGGGATGTCAAACCTTTTTTTGGAATGGGATGATCTATAAATTGCTTTCTTCAAGGGGGGACAGTCAGAAACATGGTATACGTTTCCGACCGCCTAGAGGGCATGGGCACACGTGGAATACGACTTAGTTGGCTACCGTTTCAAGATTAATTGAAAAGACTCCAAAATGCTTCGGATTGTCCGTAGCTCTTCTCAGCCACAGCTCACCCGATCCCACCATAACTCCCTGATAATTAACAAACAACTCATCTGTCTTTTGGTTCACTAGCGCTTCACGAATCGCGTCCGTAAAAATCTGATCATATTTAGCCAGAAAATCTTTTTTGTTCGGAATCGTTAGCGACTTTTCACTATCATTGACACGCAGAGGGTACAAAATAAAATTGGCTACCTTCTCCTTATCATTGTCGGCAACAGCCTTCTGCAAGGCTTTGAATGTGTTCAAAAATGCTTTAGGATCTTGAATACCTGCTACCTCAAAAGGATTTTGAGATGCATTGGAGGCTGCCGGAGCAGAAGATGTATCCTTTGAAGGAGCTGGGACGGAAGGTGACTTTTTCGCATCAGTACCGCTGTTTTCTGCACTCTCGCTCTCTTTAGCTGCTTTGTCATTTTGTGCTGAACTGCTCTGATTGCCTCCAGCACTGTTCTCGATCATGCTTGTACTGCTTCCCGCATCACTCGGTTCAGCATTATTATCCTGACCGCAGCCAGTAAGAGCTACAAATGTAAGTGTAAGTAAAATGGCTGTAAGTGACAGCCTCCGTGACATTTTGTGATTATCGGATTCATGTTTTTTGGGCACAACGGGTCATCCTTTCTGCTTTCTACTCTGACCTATTCTGTTCATTAAGTCTTCAACCGTTCTATTGTAACATAAGTAGACTAATGACCGCATGTCGTGCCCATTCTGGAAGGAGCTTACAGTGTAATATATGCGAAGGTTTTAATGTCTCCTCGTGATCCGTCGTCCGTACTTACTTTCAAAATCAGCTCTTTCAAGGAGCCATTTGCAGCCTCATTCTGCCCCTCTGGCTTGATAAACAGCAGATCGTGGCGTTCTCCCGGCTGTAACGTTCGGCTAGAAAAGCCGCTCGTTGTGCCTTGCAAGTCTGATCCATTCGAACTGTTGAGCTTGTATCGTACGGGTTGCCTTCCTGTATTCTTGATACTGATATACAGCTTGCGCCCCTCTTCAAATCTAAATTCTGTTTGTCCTTGTCCTCCGAATTGCATTCTTTGGTCATGTACGATACGCTTCGCTGCTTCCCCTTGCTTATTCTGCATGCTAAGCGGAGCTGTCTGATGCGTGGCACCCGCCGTTGATGTAGTATAGGTGTTCGTCGGAACGCTCATATTGGCAAAAGCGACATAGCCTACGATCACCCCCGCCACACCCATCCAAACCCATTTTTCCACCATTTCATGTCCCTCCTTCACAAAATATACTGAAGCTATGCTGTATGAAGTCAGTTGTCACCGTCAGGAAAACAGGCTGGACGCCGCATGCTTTAATACTCTTCCAGCCTCAGGCGTGCATTGGTACCGGTAAAAGGTTCCGGCTGTGTAGGCAATGGAATGCTTTCCCCTTATTTCCTCATAGGAGTGCGTGGACAGCAAAAAAGGATTCAATTGCTGTAACAATTTCTCGAACAAAACATCCTTGTCGGCGACTCCATTGTCATCCTCAGTTACCCAGTTATGTACGCCTAGCATAAATGTATCTGCCCGTTCCATAGCATAATCAATCAGTCTTTCATAAGCTGTCCCACGAACATCGCTGTATAATCGGAACATGTCTCTCCTCCTCTGTGCTGTCCTGCACCCTAACAATAAAAAAAGCCAAACTCATATCTATTATGAGTCTGACTGTCATATTTTTCAAACTTGTTCATAGGAATCCATACGGTGGCTCTCTATCTAGATCATCCATATTAGTAGATTACACGTTCAACGTGTTACGGGACTTTTTCTTATCCAGCACACTATACACCACAAAGATAATTAAATAAGCCGCAATCAGCAAAGTGGAAAATAGATACATTGTTTTATAAGAGGTTAATCCGGCAATCATCCCTAGAATCAAAGAACCGCCACCAATCCCCAAATCGAAAAAATTATAAAAGGAGCCTACAGCGTCCTCTCGCTCATCTTCTCCGACTACACTGATAGCCCAAGCCTGTAAAGCTGGAAAAATAGCACCAAAACTCAAACCATACAGCACAGCAGCAACCAAAAATTGTAGCTCGGTCCGTGATGAAGCCACCATAACGATGGCGACGATAAGCACAATTCCTGCGGGGATCAAGATATAAGCTGGACCTTTAGTATCAAAAATCCTACCGGACACCAGCCGAACGAGGAAGCTTGCCATTGCCACCGTAAAGAAGAACCAGGCCGCATTTGTAAAACCCTGCTCCTTGGCAAATAAGGCCACGAAAGACATCACTCCCCCTGCCACCACGCCAATTAGCAGCACAAGACCAGATTGCAGCAGCACTCTTTTTTCAAATAATTTAAAGGGAACCTTCTTTTTGTCCTTTGCTGTATCTGCCGTCGTGGGGTTCGCAGAACGGCGACGAACCAATATGCTCATCACAAGCGACAGCAGCAAAATTATAGCTCCCGTGGAAAATAGCCCGCTAAAACCTGCCGCATGAAGCATCCATATGCCGAGCAGGGGGCCGACTGAAATCGCTATGGTTTCACCTACGCCAAAGTAGCCCATTCCTTCCCCCATACGATGAGGAGGCAAATCATCTGATGCTGAGGTAGCATACAATGTGCTCGCAATACCGAATCCAAAACCATGTACTAGCCGAAAGACTAACAGCAATACCAAACTGGTGGAAAGCATGTAGCTTCCTGTTGCCAGCATACAAATCACAACTCCAATAATCAGTACATATTTCTTGTCCAAAAGCTGGATCAGTGTGCCGGAGAATGGACGAATCAATATAGCTGAGCACATAAACACGCCTGTCACCAAGCCAATCTGTGATGGACTGCCGCCAAGACTTTCCACAAACAGTGGCAACGTGGGCATAAGCATTTCAAATGCCATAAATAATAGAGCGTTGGATATCATCAAAAATATAAAATTTCTGGACCAAAAGGTTTCTTTCACAGACACAGCTCTCTTCCCCCAATACAATCATATTTACTTTAAAGGCTTAGATGATCAGACCTGAACCAAGCCGTGCCAGTAAATATCCCAGGAGCTTTCCAGACGCGGATCAAAACCAGCGGTGCCGTTGTACACCAGTTCTACCAGCATCCCTTCAATCAAATTCATATAGGCTATAGTGGCAGATTGAACTGGAACACGAAGCTTAACCGACGTTTCGGCTGCCAGCCGCTCATATACCAAGCTGGTTTTGTGCTGTACATAGCGTGTAACCAAAGCCTGAACCTGGTTTTCCAGCGCAGATGGAATCAGAAATCCGACATACAGAATCAATCGCAGATTCTCGGCACTCTCATAGCGTTCTTTGAATTCAATAATCAATCCTCGCAGTACAGCTTCAAGTGATTGTTCAGCTTGAGCTTGAAAATAACGATCCAGCTCCAAAATCTCTTGGTCTACCGCGTCCGCAAATATGTCTAAGAACAAATCGTCTTTGCTTTTAAAATGAGCATAAATAGACTGCTTTTTGATTCCTACCTCATCAGCAATCAATTGTAGGGAGGCGGCATCGTATCCCTTTCTCGCAAATTGCTTTAGGCTTGCTGTTTTAATTTTCTGTAGTGTCATGTGTTCCCTCCAATAACCTTACGAACGGTCGTCAGTTTATAAATTTAGTATAGTTCCCTCGCTAGAAATTGACAACCGCTTTTTTAATTCCACCGCTCAGTTGCCTGAGCTAAGAACAAAAAAAGCCGGAAGCCCTCTAATGTAGGGGCTCCGGCTCTATAACTGTTGATCTGCTAACGCCTTATACTATACAGCTACAGCTTACTCTGTCACCGTTCCATAGATCAGCACAGGAGCTTCCGCGTGATCCGCAATACGGATGTTTGCGTAGATTTTCTCCAGCACTTGATCTACGTCTTCACGGTTGGCATGGATAGTAACCAGCGAATCGCCTTTTTGAACTGCATCGCCGACTTTTTTGTTCAGCATCAAGCCGACAGCCAAATCAATCTCGGATTCTTTGGTCGCACGACCTGCTCCCAGCAGCATCGCAGCGGTACCGATTTCGTCTGCCACAATTTCAGCTACCACACCGTCCTGCTTTGCAGGTACTTCAATAAGATACTGCGCTTGTGGCAAGCGTTCTGGATGATCCACTACAGAAGCGTCGCCACCCTGATTTGTAATAAACTCTTTAAATTTCTCCAGTGCTTTGCCGTTACGAATGACCTCTTTGAGCTTCTCTTCAGCGTCTTCGAGAGAGTCTGCTTTCCCGGCCAAAAATACCATCTGACTGCCCAAAGCCATACACAGCTCTTCCAGATCTTTGGGTCCTTCGCCGCGCAGCGTATCGATCGCTTCTTTAACTTCCAGTGAGTTCCCGATAGCCAGTCCCAACGGTTGGCTCATGTCGGAAATAACCGCCATAGTCTTGCGACCCACATTGTTCCCGATGCTTACCATGGCATGTGCCAGTTCTTTGGCATCTTCTACTGTTTTCATGAATGCCCCCGCACCTGTCTTGACATCCAGTACGATGGCATCAGAGTCGGCAGCGATTTTCTTACTCATAATCGAGCTGGCAATCAGCGGAATCGAATTTACCGTTGCTGTAACATCACGCAAAGCATACAATTTTTTATCCGCAGGGGTCAGGTTGCCACTTTGTCCGACGACCGCAATTTTGCTGCGATTCACCAAATCTACGAATTCATCCTTAGTGATCTCCACGTGAAAGCCTGCAATGGCCTCCAGCTTGTCGATCGTTCCGCCCGTGTGCCCAAGGCCGCGACCTGACATTTTCGCTACTGGAATGTCTAAGGCTGCTACAAGCGGAGCCAGTACCAGTGTGGTCGTATCACCCACACCACCAGTGGAGTGCTTATCTACCTTTACACCTTCAATTGCGGACAAATCAATCGTATCTCCTGAATGAACCATTGCCATGGTCAAATCAGCACGTTCCCGTTCGTTCATATCTTTGAAGAAAATAGACATCGCCAATGCACTGACCTGATAATCAGGAATTTCACCCTGAGTATAGCCTTGGATAATAAAGTTAATTTCCTCAGTGCTCAGTTCTTTTCCGTCACGTTTTTTTTCAATCAAGTCTACCATTCTCATATGTCATTTCTCCTCACTGTGCGTATGATCGTTTACAGGGATACTGCTGTATCCAGTGCAACTTCCATCATTTCTTTAAACGTGGTTTGTCGTTCTTCTGCCGTCGTTTCTTCACCTGTCAGCAAATGATCACTTACCGTCAGAATGGTCAGTGCGTTTACACCAAACTTGGCTGCTAGCGTGTATAAAGCCGAAGTCTCCATCTCCACACCCAGCACGCCGTATTCCATCAGCTTTTGTACCACTGATTTGTCATCACGGTAGAAGCTGTCTGAGCTGAATACGTTGCCGACATGCATGTTCAAGCCTTTGGCAACACCGCGATCATAAGCGCCCTTTAAGAGAGGGAAGCTGGCAATCGGTGAGAAATCATAGCCGCCAAAGATATGGCGGTTCATGCCGGAATCTGTACAGGATGCCTGTGCCAAAATGACGTCACGAACGTGCACATGCTCCTTCATTCCGCCGCAAGTACCCACACGGAACAAGTTTTTCACACCATACTCGCTAATCAGCTCGTTGACATAAATACTGATGGAAGGCAACCCCATCCCGGTTCCCTGTACAGACAGACGTTTGCCTTGGTACGTTCCCGTGAATCCGAGCATTCCGCGTACCTCGTTGTAGCAGGTCACGTCCTCTAGATACGTTTCAGCGATAAATTTCGCCCGTAGCGGGTCTCCTGGCAGCAAAATCGTTTCTGCAATTTCTCCAGGTTTGGCTCCAATGTGTACACTCATGTTTTTATTCCTCCGTCCCATTTGTCCATGCTCATATTGTTACTCATATCGTTACTAATCATCCTACCTGCACTCTTGCTAGGGTCCTGGATTACTGAAGCTCTGCCAAAAAGCTAGTTCCGTGTTCAGGCAGTTTTACACCAAAGTTATCCGCTACGGTCGCTCCAATATCCGCAAACGTCTTGCGAACCGCCAGTTCCTTGCCTCCAGCAGCAAAACGAGGGGAATATGCCAGCAAAGGCACATATTCGCGGGTATGATCCGTTCCGCGATATGTTGGGTCATTCCCATGGTCTGCGGTGATGATCAGCAGATCGTCATCATTCATTTTGGCGAATACCTCGGGGAGACGGGCATCGTAATCGTCCAAGGCTTGACCGTACCCCTGCGGATCACGGCGGTGGCCGTATACAGCATCAAAGTCCACCAAATTTAAGAAGCTTAATCCGGTGAATTCCTCGTCCAGCGTAGCCACCAGCTTATCCATGCCGTCCATGTTGGACACTGTGCGCACTGCTTTCGTTACACCCTCGCCGTCATAAATGTCAGAGATTTTACCCAAGGCGATTACATCCAGACCTGCATCCTTCAGCTCGTTCATTGTGGTACGACCAAATGGCTTGAGCGCATAGTCATGTCGATTGGAGGTACGAGAGAAGTTCCCTGCTTCACCTACGAACGGACGGGCAATAATTCGACCCAGCATGTACGGATCTTCCAGCGTGATTTTACGACAGAACTCACAAATCTCATAAAGCTCCTTCAAAGGTACAACTTCCTCATGTGCCGCAATTTGCAACACTGAATCTGCTGAGGTATAGATGATGAGTGCACCTGTTTTGACGTGTTCTTCGCCCAGTTCGTCAATGATTTCCGTGCCACTGGCTGGCTTGTTGCCAATAACTTTACGACCTGTATGCTCCTCAATGCGCTGGATCAGCTCATCTGGAAACCCATCCGGGAATACACGGAAAGGAACTGCAATATTCAACCCCATGATTTCCCAATGACCTGTCATTGTGTCCTTGCCGTTGGAGGCTTCCTGCATTTTGGTGTAATATGCGAGTGGCTTATCGGCCACCGGTACCCCTTCTATGGAACGAATGTTGGACAGACCGAGCTTACCCATATTCGGCATGTTCAGACCGCCGCGTTCGCGCGCAATATGACCGAGTGTATCTACATCATAATCATCAAACTGGGCAGCATCCGGTGCTTCGCCGATACCAACCGAGTCCATAACGACCAAGTGAATCCGTTTAAATTTAGACATCATAAAAATCCTTTCCTGATTCGCTGTTTTTTTTACAAAAACAACCCTGCAATCGTTGCCGACAGCACGCTAACCAGCGTCGCTCCGTACAACAGCTTCAGACCAAAACGGGCCACTACATTTCCCTGTTTTTCATGCAGACCCTTCACAGCCCCAGAAATGATACCGATGGATGAGAAGTTTGCAAAGGATACGAGGAATACCGATACGATTCCGACCGTACGCTCGGACAAGCCTGTTTGCTTGGTCAGATCCAGCATGGCCACAAATTCGTTGGATACGAGCTTGGTAGCCATAATGCTGCCCGCCTGCACTGCCTCATTCCACGGAATCCCCATAACAAAGGCGAACGGTGCAAACACATAGCCAAGCAGCGCCTGAAAGCTGATCCCAAACAACCAGGAGAAAATACCGTTAACCATGGCAATCAGCGCCACAAAACCGATCAGCATCGCAGCTACCGTAATAGCAACCTTGAAACCATCCATAATATACTCCCCGAGCATTTCGAAGAAGGACTGCTTCTCTTCCTCTTGAACCTCCAGTAAATCGTCTTCCTTCTCAATCTTGTACGGATTAATAATGGAAGCGATAATAAAGCCGCCAAACAGGTTCAGCACCAATGCGGTAACCACATATTTGGGGTTCAACATTTGCATGTAGGCTCCCACAATCGACATGGACACCGTAGACATCGCAGATGCACACAATGTATACAGCCGATGTTTTGGCAGCAGACCAATTTGTTTCTTAACGGAAATAAACACCTCGGATTGACCCAAGATAGCCGAAGCTACAGCGTTGTAGGATTCCAGTTTACCCATTCCGTTTACTTTGCTCAAGACAAGCCCGATATATTTAATAATGAAAGGCAGCACTTTTACATATTGTAAAATCCCAATCAGTGCGGATATGAACACGATTGGCAGCAGTACACCGATAAAGAACGGTGCTGCTCCTTCATTCGCAATTCCGCCAAAAACAAAGTTAATCCCTTCCATAGCATAACCAATCAGACTATTAAAACCTTTTGCAAAACCTTTGACTAGAATTTCACCAATCTCTGTATTCAGCAGTACGAAAGCAAGCGCTGCTTGCAGAACAACCATAACTATCAGCGGACGATACCTGATTTTACGTTTGTCACTGCTGGCAACGTAAGTAAGTGCAAATACAACGAGCAATCCCACCAAAGCGATTACATATTTCATTTCAATTCCTCCTCATTACATTAAGCGCTTACATTGCCCATAAAAAGAATGCGCCCCAAAGAGGCATTCTTTTTTTTATTTCCCCAGATCCGCAGGTCGAAAGGCACCCGGCAGTAATTGATCCACCGTCCACTCTTCCGTATTGCCATGAAGGTTTGTCAGATAAATTTTGGTATCTTGATGAGCAAATTCGGAAATGACCTGACGACAGGCCCCACATGGAGACACAGGTCCTTCCGTATCAGCTGCTACCGCAATCGAATCAATTTTTCGGCAGCCTTCGGATACCATTTTGAAAATCGCTGTCCGCTCTGCACAATTACATAAGCCGTAGGAGGCATTTTCCACATTGCATCCGTGATAAATCGTGCCATCGCTCCCAAGAACCGCAGCACCCACTTGAAAATTCGAATACGGAACATATGCCTGATTACGCGCCTCAAGCGCTTTCTGAATCAATTGATCCTTCATCGCGAATCCCTCCATGACTTTAAAATAAACTTAGTAGGAAGATGTTGATTGCTCGCCCTCGATGATTTTCACACCGGAACTTGCACCGATCCGACTTGCGCCAGCTTCTACTAATTTTTGCACGTCCTCCAGGCTGCGTACGCCGCCAGAAGCTTTAACACCAATATCAGGTCCTACTGTTTTGCGCATCAACGCTACGTCTTCCACAGTAGCTCCACCTGTAGAGAAACCCGTCGAAGTTTTCACAAAATTTGCTCCGGCTTTGACGGACAGCTCACACGCCAGTACCTTCTCTTCGTCTGTCAGCAGGCAGGTTTCGATAATTACTTTTACCAGTGTACCCGCAGCCGCTTCCACAACCGCACGGATATCCTGCTCAACGAGCTGTACATCACGCGTCTTCAAAGCGCCTATGTTAATTACCATATCAATTTCAGTTGCACCGTTAGCAATAGCATCTTTGGTTTCGAACGCTTTCGTTGCCGATGTATTGGCTCCCAGTGGAAATCCGATAACCGTACAAATAGCCACGCCTGTGCCTGCGAGCTGTTCGGCTGCATAAGCTACCCACGCCGGATTCACACATACGGAAGCAAACTGGTATTTTTTTGCCTCAGCAGTCAGTTTTGTAATTTCATCCTTCGTCGCATCTGCACGCAACAATGTATGGTCGATTAATGCTGCAATGTTCATATCTAAAGGCTCCTTCATTTAATAAATAGTGTGAAGAAAATGAATCGATTATTTCTCTGTGATGAGATCATCATAGCACGACTCTGAACATATGTAAAACACATTTTGAAATTATGTTCACGCTTGTACACAGGCCGTTCACCTACAATTCATGTTACCCTGTAGGCACACTCCGTAACCATGTTTAATTGGAATTGAGACCCACAGGTTCTATTGCAAAAGTGCTTGTGCTGTAAACTGATCCGTCACCAAGATATTCGCATACTTGCCGCGCAGTGATGCCCGAATGGCCTCTACTTTGCGCTGGCCTCCAGCTACAAGGATGGACTTCTCCTTCTTTCGCAGCTCAGGTAAATCAATTCCAACGGTACGGCTGTTGATTTCCTGACTGCATATGTTGCCCTCATCGTCAAAAAAGCGTGAACAAATATCGCCCTTGCCGATTTTTTGCAGCAGCTTCTGCTCTTCATGGTTAAAATAGCCTAATCGGAACAGCAGCGCATCCTCCTTGACCGTCCCCACCGTAAACACCGCAATGTTCGCCTGCTTGCCAAGTTCAATGATACGCTGGATATGCCGATCCTCCTCGACCATTTTCTTAACAGCTTGACTGTCGAAAATCACAGGCAGCGGCAAATACCGAGCGATGGTGTTAAAGGCTTCTGCGAACAAATTTACGGTTTCCACGGCATAAGTGTTGACATGTGAATGGCTTACGCCTCCTTTGAGCTGAACCACCTCAACTCCCTTGACCTGCTTTTGTTGGAGATGAAGCGCCACCGCATGCATGGTTGTTCCCCATGTCACTCCAATAATATCAGCATCCTGTACCGTTTCATGCAAATAGTCGGCTGCTTTTTTGCTAATATGCTTCTTGATCTCCTGATATTCATTTAATGGCGAATAACAGACCAGCACGGTATCCAGCCCGTATTTCTTCTTCACCTGCTCTCCGAGCGCGTCCATATCCTCCATGGGGTCCACAATACTGATCCGCACGTATCCCTGTTCCTTGGCAGCCTGAAGTAACCGCGATACCGTAGGCCGTGAAACTCCGAGTCTGACCGCGATATCCTGCTGGCTATAGTCGTTCAGATAGTATAATCTGGCTGCCTCGATACTTAACCGCTGCTTTTCATGATCCATTCTACCTCAACCCGCTTATCTTAAAATGTAGTGCATCGGACACGACCTCAGCTCCAAACATTATATATGAAGGGAAATTCGAAGCCACGCCTTGTCCGGTTGGTTGTTATTTTGGAAGATTTAACTGCTCGTTTGTGATATTCTGTGATTAACTAAAACCATTTTACCGCATCCTCCACTTTATCGTTCCGTCTGTTAAAACGCAATAGTTAACCCAATTTATCGCTAGTTCACAACTTGTGATGGACTTATCTGAATATGTAAGGAGAATTGCTATGTCTGAATATATTGTGTGCAGTCTGGCGGACAAGAAGTTCGCGTTAAACTTTCTGGAAGTCGAAGAAGTCATGAATGCCAAAAAAGGGACACCGCTCCCCTTTTCCGAGGCGTGGCATGAAGGAATGGTGACCATTCGTGGCGATGTATTTACAATCCTTAACCTACGCAAGAAACTGTTTCTCCCCGCATCAAGCGACTCCTCCGAGGACAAAATGATTTTGCTCAGTCGTGCGAAGATTGCCCTGCTTGTCGATCAGGTGGAGGATACGGCATCTGCTGAAGACAGTCAGCTACAAAGCAATGAGGAAGAATGGCAACGCGAATTGTTTCCTACTGTGATGGAGCATCGGGGTACTCTCATTCCGGTGATCGATATGGACGCTTTTCTCGCATCCACCAAGACGAATTAAAAAAATACTCCCGAACCTTGAGCCAGCTTGCACTCATCGTTCGGGAGTATTTTCCGTTATTGGAGTCCCTGCCCCTCTTTCATATGAACCAACGTGTTTAGCTGCTCCAGCAGCGTATTTCCGCCAGTCAGCGATATCGTACCAATCTTCTCGCAGATTTTTTCCATGAATTCCAGCTCTTTGAGACGATAGAGGGTGGAGTTTTCGTCCATCAGCTTGGCCGTATTGAGCAAACTACGAGTGGATGCCGTCTCTTCACGTCGTGTGATGAGGTTGGCTTGTGCCTTCTTCTCTGCCAATAGCACCGTATTCAGAATATCCTTGATATCCCCCGGCAAAATAATATCCTTCACCCCTGCGGATGTAAAAGTAACCCCATATTCACCGCCCTGCTCATTCAGTCGTGTCAAGACAAATTCCGCGATCTCCTGCTTCATTTTCAGCAAATCATCCAGCTTCATTGTGCCCACGTATTCACGCAGCAGCAGTTGAAGCATAATGTATATTTGTTCCTCGTATGCTCTGAATTCCAACGCCCGTAGCGGCTCAATGATCCGGTACTGACAGACGAAGTTAAGACGCAGCGTGATTTTGTCTTCAGTCATGATTTCCTGCCCCATCAGGTCCATCTGCTGCTGTCGCATATCTAATGTTTTGATCTCTGTATTCACCGTGGACAACCAGAAATAATATTTGCCCGGTTTCAGTTCACCTTGCAGCACATTATCGTAATACAAAAACCCCAATTCATGACTAGCCACCTGAAGGGCTTTCCAGAAGCCCGGTGTCTTGGACAAGAATGCTTGCCCCAAAGCCTTATCAATGGCAGGCTGCCGGGTATCTGCACGAACAAAACGATGCTCCTTGAGCATGTTCCAAAATGCATATTTCCCGGCTGTCAGCAGCTCTACAAACCGATTATCCTCATAATGCAGCACATATTCATGATCCTCTACATCGATGACAGTCAATTGCTCCAGCAATAGAGGATCTGTCAAAAACAAACGAATATCATGATCTGGTACAAAAAATGATTCGGCTACATTCAAAATTTCAACGGCTTCCTGCTGAAATGTCTTCAATAGGTAGGTACCTGGGAGCAACAACTTGTGGTAGCTTCCTTTTTTGAACAACAGTCCGCGCTCATCGGCTTTAATCGTTATCTTCTTAAACATCGTATCACTCCTAGTATTTAAAATCCTCAACTTAAAAATGTACATTTTCCGCGTGTAGCGGCTCCACGTTCCATTTGATCTTCCGATCGCTGTTGCCCCTGAATTTTTGGATTTGATGAACCCCTTATAGGGTTAAAATTCAGGGACAAAGGCGAACGCTTCGCTTCTCCAGATTCAAACGGACCGCTTCACTTATTCGCACGTTGAGTCAAAACACATTTTTAAAATGAGGATTTTTTATTTTTATCTGTTGTAGTGGGTTAGTGACCCTTGCAGAGCATCCCTCCGTGTGAAAGGCGGGGCCAAGCTTAAGGAAAAAGAAAGGAGCCGCCTGTTCCCGTGTTTCGGGGATGGAATTCACCAGCCCAACATCGACTGTGAATCTGTATTCCCGTAGCCTCGGGTCCTGTCGGCGCTTGCTCTCTCCGGTATCCGCTGACCGCATAGCCATCGCTCCGGCATCTGTCATCAAGACCAGACATGGGATGCTCTTATCGGGGTCTTTTCATTGTTTTATTCGTCCATTCGAATACTCTACCAAAAGTCGCTTGGAAGGCGATTGGGAATCGAACCCTAATTGTTGGTGGATACATCAGATTTACAGGATACCTGATCCGATTAGGGCAGGCACTGCGGGACCTTTGGAAATCCTCGCCTCGGTAATATCTTCCTGTATCAGCCTTTATCATTATTGCGCACCCTTGCACTCACGAACATGGCGAAAGTATTACGACCCCATAAAAAACAAAAAAAGACACGGAGGAAGCATATGTGCTTCCCTCGTGTCGTTCTCTCTCCATTCACCTTACAGCTCTTTGTGACATTTGACCATGATAAATTTGAATGGAGGTTTGCTTTCCATATTTTTATGTGGCTCAACAATTTCCGAAATTTCCGTTAATCCATATTTTCCGAATTCTTGTTCTATCGAGTCAGCATCATAAAAAAACATGTTTACCCCTTCCATGATCTCGAAATAGTCTTTACCTAGCTGCTTTCCCTTTCCAAACATCGGAGCTTCCTTTGAAATAGTCGTAAAAACCATATATCCATTTGGCTTTAACTGATGATAGCAATCCTTAATAAACTTTTCTCTCTCTTGCTTATTCAATAAGTGAATAAGCGCATAACAAAATATGCCGTCATAAAGCTTGTTATCAAAAGGCATATCCATTACGGAGCCATGAAAAATACTAATATTGAGCCCTTTTTGTCTTGCCAAATCAATCGCTGTTTTTGAAATCTCAATACCTGTAACATGTATTCCGTTGTCCATAAAAACCTTGGCATTTCTACCATATCCAATACCAGGTATCAATATATTCTTAACGTTCTTTTCAATGAAAAAGTCCTTGGTCAGAATTGCTGAGTCTGAAGGTTCAAAGCCCCACATCATTTGATTTTCTATAAAGCTTGATTCCCAAAATTCTGTCATACTTTTATCTCCTCTATAATTATCATATCCATAATTTAGAATTTATTCAGGAGCAAGCCCGGGCTGGAACGTGTCCAACGCCTCGATCGCGGAAATTTCGGAAACCCCTGTCGTTGTAGAGGCCGTCTGGTGGGTATAGCTGAATGAAGGCGTCTCATATTGCAATCCCGCCTTTTCATAGGTGAACCAATAGCTGACGACCTTTCCGATGGTGAGGTCTTTAACCCGCTGCTCCCAAACACCGGCGTTGTTGGTCATCCGGTAGTTGAGCTGTTGCCCGCCTGCTAAAGTATAATGCACGTCAACATAGGCTGAGGCTGTTTTGGGGGTAAATTGAAGCAGTGCTTCACGATCGCTGACAAAGCGGGCCCGTACGGTGTAATCTTCCGTTTCTCCGCCACCCTCATTGCCGCCAGATGCTGCATCCGTAGTTACCGATACAGCACGACTTGCCGCAGACAGGTTACCGGCTGCATCACGAGCCTTGACGGTAAAGCTATAAGCGGTCGCTGCATTCAGTCCTGTAATTGAAGCGGAAGTGCCGTTTATCTCTGCCGCCTGAGTCCCGTCCTTATACACAATATACTCCGTAACGCCAACATTGTCTGTGGCTGCCTCCCACTCCAGAGTGACCGCCGAAGCCGTTTTGGTCGTAGCTCGCACATTTACCGGGCTTGATGGAGCTTCTGTATCAGGTTGCGGATTGCCGCCGCCGTTTCCATTTCCGGTATTAAAGCTGTTCGGCTGCACGGTAATGCTGTGTCCATCTGAGAAGGTTACTGTTTTGACCTGGTCTGTAAAGTTGTAGGCCACATAGGTTTTTACACCGTTCTTATGAAATACGGCAGAAATAGGTGAATTGGCGGTGACGCTGCGGTCGATGTTGCCAACAGCATCCAAATTATAAATCCAGTGGTAGGCATTCGCCTTGGAATTCCCAGCTTCCGGTGTCATCAACGCTACGCGTGCACTGAATTTGGCCTTGGCGTCGGACGGGTCCGAAATTGCTCTGTACATATACACGATATCTTCCCACGGGCTGAAATTCCCCCCGCTTTTTTGCAGCAGATTGCTAAAATTTTTAGCCGCATATTCCGGATATTGTGTCAGATACAAGGAAGCAGAAGTAATCGGCAGCCAGTTGATGCCATGCACCTCTGCGGGGTTATTGGTCCACCATGTAGCATTCCCGACCGTTTTACCACCCCAGATCATACTTGCCGTCGCACTTTGCATCCCTGAAGGGGTGTTTGTACCTTGTACATCAAACCAGTATTCGTTAATCGCATTCATTTCCGTTGTATATAGATAGATACCCAGATCACGAGTTTGCGTATTTCCCGTCGCCTCGCCCCATAAAATCAGACCGGCCCAAGCATTCATCGCTTCCGAGGAGGATTCATTGTTGTTGCCGTCGCCAAATTTGGCATGACCGGAAGCCCAGGTGTGACCGGCATAGGGATCAAAATTACGTAAATACGGAAATTTAGAATCAGACCTGTCTGTATTGGCAATGTCGCGAATGAGCAACTGCACCATCTGCCCCCATTGTGAATTGGATGCCCAGCTCTTGTCCACCCGTGCAATTTCGGCCGCAGCCTTAATAAAGTATCCATAATGGAAATGATGGTCGTTTAATTCTACCGCGCTGCCAAAGCTGTCGGGATAACCGATTAATGTCCCCCAATTGCTATTGTACACAAATAGGTTTGAGCTTTTCAGGTTTCCTGAGCTGTCGCTAGCCTTAAACCAGTCCTGTAGCCGACTTTTAATCTCATTGCGGAACTGGGTCGCTGCTGCAGTATTGCCCACCTGGTCGGCAATTGGCGCCAAGGCTGCTAGCTTGCCCAAACGTTTTCCAGTCCAGTATGTGTCACCATCGCCAGAATAGACTTCCGCTTTCGCTTCGTCTATATAACTATTCAGCTTATTTTTATCATAAGACCCCAAATCGGGCAAAGAAGGGAGCACGCCTGTAAACTTCATCTTCGTTTGAAAAGAAGCCCCTTCCGCTGTTTTCATCAGACCACGTACAGAATTGTACGTATAGCCCAGCAGGGACTGTGATGAGTTTTTCCACTGATGTGGATATAAGGCAAAAATAGTACCCGCTTGTGTACCTTGCTTCGCGGTTGTTGTAACGGTAAAGTTGGTTGTTACTTCGGAAGAAGCTTCGTTGTAGCTGTACTGTGCTTTGGAGTTTGTAACAAAAGAATAGGCATATTGCTGAAATTTGTCCAAGGTCGCCGTTGTATTGTCAGGCAAAGCCGCCACTGTAAAATAGTTTTTCCCGTTCAATTGATTGATCAGAGTACTCGTTCCGAGACCGGACCAGGTGCTGCCGGAAGGACCAAACAGACCATAGTGTGAGCCATTGATCGTAATGCCAAGCACAGGGGAGGTAGCTGAGCCAGACCAGACCTTGGGTACCTCATTGAACGAGAGCTTGGGATTACCACCGCCAAACTCGAAAAAAACATAGGGGGAGCCATGCCCATAGGTAGCACTCATTTTGTTGCTGCCGCTTTGAAATAAGGATTTGACAAACCAGTCACTGAAGCCATCCACTTTGGCATTCGGAAATGAAGCGCTTTCAGAATGTCCGATGGTAAAATCATTCACATCATCCATCCAGCCTGCAATGTATCCCAGATTCACCGTAATTTTTCCGCTTGGGTTAAAGATGCGTAAACCATTTTGCTGATTTTTCAAGGCAAGCGGATGTGGATATTGAGCCTCGGAGTGGGGCACCCAGGCCAGGCTGCTCCACCAGTCGTTGGTAGGCATTGGGCTAGTTACATTCGCTGTCTTGTAAATTTCGTTTTGCGGTGTAGCTGCTCCGGCAGGTAGTGTGGTTGAATAGGAGCCTGTGCCTTGTGTGACCTCACTCGAAAAGGCTTTAGTAGAAACCGGTGCAGCTAAACATATCAGACTGGCACTTAACAAGCATAATATCATTTTTTTCACAACCAACATCCTCCTTTGAATTCTCTTATCCCTTTCCCTGCAAGGCTTTTCCCTTTTCTTCCAAGCTGAATTCAACTTCATTGTGCTTGATCTCTATTTCCAGGTCAATCCTTATATTTCTAAAATCTAACTAAACGAGGCGAAAGTCTCTAAAAATACACAAGAAACCAGGACGAAAAACCCAAAAATCATGTCATTTTGTATTAAGTTATTATGTCATTTTGATTTCACCCCATAAGACGTTCACCTTATGAGTTATTCACCCCATTAACCATTCACCCTACTAACCGTTTAGTATATAAAAAAAAGAATCCTCCAGGCCTTTTTAGCCCTTCAGATCCTCTGTTCTTTTGAATTTATAAGTTTTTGAATCAATGAGTTTGAGCTTTTAAGTGTTTAGTTTCTCCTGCCCTTCCCATGCTCCACACCATTTCGAAAAATGAGTGACTTTGCGGTGGGATTCTTACCTTTAAATATCTTATACAATCCGAAGAATCCCACTGCAACAGCGATCGGAAGATCAACCCCTTCGCGGAGCGTCCTTCTCTGCCCAAAAACAACTCACTCATTTTTTTTTTCAAAATACCCTTCTATTTTCCAGTCCACGCCAACCTGTGTTACGCTCAAATCCTGCAAGGCCACCGCACCGCTCATCGCAGACACGCCCTCTCCCCCGAGAAAGCCCGGGGCTGCGCGCCCTCCAACCAGCTTCGGCGCCATATACAGCACCAGCTTGTCTGCCAGTCCTTGCTGCACGAACGAAGCGTTCACCTCGGCCCCACCTTCCACGAATACGGACGAGACCTCCGCCGCTCCCAAAATATCCAGCA
Source organism: Paenibacillus sp. EKM211P (assembly GCF_011066175.1). Taxonomy (NCBI): domain Bacteria; kingdom Bacillati; phylum Bacillota; class Bacilli; order Caryophanales; family Paenibacillaceae; genus Paenibacillus; species Paenibacillus sp. EKM211P. Next base: position 68,985 of record NZ_JAAMNS010000005.1, on the reverse strand, counting down.
TTTGTGGAAGGTTGACCCGATCACTGTATTCATCCTGTGTCGGATATACCTTTACACCAAGCTGTTCCAGCTGGCTTCGCTTGCCTTCATCATAAGCCCGCCCTGTGAATATCCAGGTTGGCGCCTCTCCATCTGTAATGACACGAGCATCCAATGGAATACGAAGCTTACTATCCACAATGATACGAATCGGATTCCGTCCTTCTGGTAGACGAGTCGTAAGCTGAGGATTATCATGGATCACGGTCTGTACACCGACCAGGATGCCTACATGCTCGTGACGAAGACGATGCACATCCTCCCGTGCAGCCTCAGATGTGATCCACTTGCTTTCAGAGGTTCGAGTTGCAATTTTACCGTCCAGCGTTACTGCCGATTTGATTGTAATAAAAGGTCGCTTGCTCACGATATATTGATTGAACACTTCATTCATGCGGATCGATTCCTGCTCACATACGCCGACAATGACCTCAATGCCCGCATCTTTCAAAATCTGTACCCCTCTGCCTGAAACCAGCGGGTTCGGGTCCAGTGCTGCAATGACCACCCGACGAATGCCTGCCTTCACAATCGCTTCCGCGCATGGGCCTGTCCGGCCGTGATGAGAACACGGCTCCAGCGTTACGTAGATCGTCGCTCCCTGAGCGTGTTCCCCCGCCATACGCAAGGCATGAATCTCGGCATGTGGCTCACCAGGCTTCAAATGAGCGCCGATCCCAACGATACGGCCATTGTTAACAATGACTGATCCGACGAGCGGATTCGGTTCTGTTTGCCCTTTGGTACTTCTGGCATTTTCCAGTGCCAGGCGCATATATTTTTCGTGAGTGTTCATAGAACCTCCCTGAGATCGGAATCCCGCAAATGGCCGGATCGTTCTACTTTTGTATTCAAGTACCGTTCATTATATTGTGACACATCGCCCCAGAGCGGCATACGTCCCGCCACATTCATACCCGACTTCTTCAAGGCATCCAGCTTTTTAGGGTTATTTGTAATCAGAGTTACTGGTTTTTGTCTCAGGTGTTGAAGCACACTAATGGCATCCGCATAATTGCGTGTATCATCTTCAAAACCCAACTGATGGTTGGCTTCGACGGTATCCATGCCTTCTTCTTGCAGAATATAAGCCATGGCTTTACTAAACAAACCGATTCCGCGACCTTCATGATTTGCCAGATAGAACAATGCACCTGTTCCATGTTCCACAATCATTTTCATCGACTGGTGGAGTTGAAATCCGCAATCACAACGCTTGCTACCAAAAATATCTCCAGTATGACAAATACTATGCATGCGAACTAATGCATTTTCGGACTGTTGGAGATCCCCGTACACCAGTACACTTGATTGTTGTCCCTCCGCCAAGTTCAGTGTGGACAATCGCTTCACAATCGTCTCAGCATTGGCATTCAGTAAGTTCTGGCGATCTTCCTCGTCCCGTACAGGTAGCCAGCAATACCATTGAAAAACAACCGTTTCCCCTTCCAAATTAACTGGCAGCTTGATCGGTCCTACCAAAATTGTCGAGGATTGCTCTCCACGAACAGTTTGGATTTTATCGTTAAGTAGCGTAGCTACATCTTTAATGTTCATCTCTCTGCACCATCCTTTATATAAACTCTATATATGAAATGCCTCGCATTTCTCAGGCTAATCGTTGTTGTCGGGGTTTTATATCATTTAACTATGTGTAAGAAATGTTCATGAAACGTGGACTCCATGATCAGTTGACGCTCCTGAAGCTCGGTGACAGCCTGCCGTCGTCCATCTTCGAAAGCCTTCAGGTCTTCTGCCGTATATACCTGCTGGCGTAAACGAAGAAGCTCACTGGCCAGCACATCGGCATCCTTCAAAGCAGCGTTCAAACCAAAAGCTCCCGTAGGTGTCATGGTATGCGCCGCATCTCCAATCAGGACCAGTCCATTCTGTGCCCATGTGTCACTACGGCTGCTGAAAATATCCAACGGTACGAAGTCCTTCCATGAACGAATGTGATCATGCACACTATGCTCTAAATCTGGAAAAGCCTCCGTAAACAGCTGTATAAATGGTTCAAAAGATTGCTTAAACAGGGTGGAAAAGCTCCCCTCCTCCACATTCCAGCCAATTTGGATATAACCCTCAGCCTGCGAGAATAAAGCCAACTGACCTCCGTTGACCAGAGCCAGACGAGTGACGGGCTCCCACCCGGCAGGTGCCGTGATTTTGGCCCATAGCAGATCATAATCGTGGCGAATTTTCGTCACAGGCATCTGCGCCAGCTTGCGCACAGTCGAATAGCGTCCGTCTGCCCCCACAATCAAAGAACTATGAATTGTAATCTCATGACCGTTCTTATCGCGGGCGGTCAAGCCCGTGTACCCCTGCTCGCTGTCACCCTCCAACGCAGTCACAGTTGTACCTGCCAGGTAACGGAAAGACTCGTAGGTGGACGCCTGCTTGAGCAGAGCTTCCAAAAATCGAGGTTGTGGAATATGCACCCCTACATTACGATGGATTGAAGCTGGCTCAACCGTCTTGACCTGCTGCTGATGCTGCCAATATTCGATTCTTGTGGAGGCGAGAATATGATCCTCATGAATTTGTTCGAGCAGTTTATGTTTGCGGATCACTTCCTGACCCTCATCGTTTAAAATTTCACCGCGGAAAGCCTTTCCGGGCACGCTCTGCCGCTCAACCAATATCGTTGAAACACCCTGCTCCGCCAGTAGACAGGATAACAAAGTCCCTGCGGGTCCCCCTCCAACTACGCACACTTCACATTCTAGCTTCATCCGACTTCCCCCTGCACCCAAACCATAACCTCAACGATTCGTCCGTATCTGTTCTTTTTATTACATCATTAATCATATCAAATTAAGTTCAAATTTTAAGCATTTACATCTTAAACTCCGTATCAAAGCTAACAAGTTACTTTATGTAACAAAGTATATTTATATCATTCGATTTCGTCAAGTAATAAATTTATGTAAAGTAAAATCATTTACTTTTAACAGTGAATCGTTAATAATAGGAGCATGAGGTGATCACATGAATATTCCGCAGATGTGCCCACGGTTTGAAAAGGCTATGGAGCTACTGAGCAAGCGTTGGACGGTGTTGATCGTATTTCAACTAACGAATGGTCCGCAACGTTTCGTCGCTATTGAGAATTCAATTTCTAACTTAAGTGGAAAGGTCCTTTCGGACCGTTTGAAAGAGCTGGAGGAAGAAGGAATCATTCAACGTATGGTTTATCCTGAAAAGCCTGTGCGGATTGAATACTCCCTTACGGATAAGGGACGCGATTTAGCTCCTTTATTTGACCATATTGGTACTTGGGCTACACGCTGGATTGAGGTTTTACCAGCACTTGAACAGCAATGATCCATATGGGCTACAGCTATTTTTCCTAGACTAACATGATCCACACACACAGACTGCTAACATGCCAAAGAACGCCTTCGCTCTAGGTACAATTCGTACTCATCGTGCAAGGCGTTCTATTTTTTATATGACGGAGTGTTAAAGGTCCATCTAAGATCGCATCCAAGATTTAAACATTTCCCTCACTGCTGCGTTGCATTTCCTCACGGATGGATTGCACCCGTTTTTTCCCCCAGTCATACATCATCTCCACAATCGGTAAAATCGTCATCCCCAACTCAGTCATCGAATATTCCACCTTTGGAGGCACTTCGGGATACACTTCCCGGTGTACAATACCGTCCTCCATCAACTCCCGTAGCTGGTTGGTCAGCACTTTATGCGACAGCTTCGGAAACAACCTTTGCAGGTCACTGAACCGGTGCGGCCCTTCGACACCCAGATGCCATAAAATAACGACCTTCCATTTCCCGCTCAGCACAGATAGCGTTAATTCCTTTTCGCAGTTGTAGTCTCCGTTTACAATTTTCTCCCGTATTTCTTCTCTCAGCGTATCAGACATATATCAATTAACTCCTTCTAAATCATCATGATCTTCCACATGAATAGTAACCTGCAGGTAACCTCCGTACTTGAAAGTGCATTCTTCACAGCCCGACGAAGCCACCCTACAATAGTAAATAACGTTACACATTCAAGGAGGAATAGAGTATGAGTAAAAAAGCTCTTTTTATTATACCCCCAGAGCGCTTTAATGAGGATGAATTGTTTAAACCAAAAGAAGCGCTGGAGCAAGCAGGTGTTACTGTAACATTAGCCAGTACAAAAACAGGCGAAATCATGGGTGACTACAACGGTAAAGCGACGGCTGATCTTGTCTTTACAGATGCTGTGCCGGCTGAGTATGATGTAGTATCTGTAATCGGCGGATCAGGAACAAATGATCATCTGTGGAATAACGCGGATCTCCAAGCTCTGCTGAAACAAGCTCATGAGCAAAAGACTTTAGTGGCTGGCATCTGCGCAGGCTCTGTAGCTGTGGCTCAAACCGGTCTGCTCTCTGGCAGAACGGCTACATGCTACCCTGTGGATGTGCAAAAGGATCAGCTCCAATCGCATCAAGCCGACTATGTCGCTCAGCATGTCGTCGCTCATAGCGATATTATTACAGCCGACGGCCCAGATGGTGCAGAGGAATTTGGCGCAGCACTCGTTCAAGCTCTGCAATAAGCATATTCTCGAAGTTCCAGATGGCACTTTAACCAGCACTCCAACAAGCCGCATCACGTCCTTTCTATTGTATGGGACCTGATGTGGCTTCTTTGTGTCATTTTCATGCTTAAGTGATTAATTTAATTGTATGGTCCTGGATTTTCGTGTTAGCTTTAAAGAATCGACGTTTAGTATAGGAGGCTTATATGCCGTGTTTATGAAAGGCAAAATCCATTTACATCAGGTAACGTCCGAATCGTTACGACTGGGCGCCTTACTATCATTAGTAGGGGGCTTTTTGGACACATATACCTTTGTTGGAAGAGGCGGTGTTTTCGCCAACGCACAGACAGGCAATATCGTCCTGCTGGCTGTCAAAGTCATTCAGGGGCACTGGGTTCAGGCATTATCCTATATCCCGCCTCTGATCGCCTTTTCACTGGGGGTTTTTGTTGCTGAAGGGATTAAACGCAAATCAACCCACCGTTTAACTCCAGACTGGACCCGCGCAATTCTTTTACTGGAAATCGCGATTTTTTTCATCGTGGGATTGATTCCGCAAGGAGTTCCCAATACGGTAGTAGTGGTGATCGTCTCATTCGTCGCTTCCGTGCAAATGACTTCCTTCCGCAAGCTCATTGATGTGCCGTACACCTCTACGGTCAGCACCGGTAACCTTCGATCAGCTATCGAGGCTGTGTATGTCGCTGTAACGACCAAGGACACGAACGCTGCCATTCGAGCGATGCGTTATGGTGTCATCCTGGCTGCCTTCTTGGTAGGAGCCTTGCTGGGGGGATTTCTGACTTTGACGATTGGGGATAAAGCCGTTTGGGGCGCTGTTGTTGCACTAATTTTTTCTTTTATTTTATTTACAGAAGAGGAAAAGTGGAAGCTACCGCTGCGTCACTAATCCTCCATTATATTATCCCTGAATGAACTGCCGCTGGGCCGTTTCAAAGAAATTCAAGAGGTTCTCGCGGGACGAAAATGCTGCCTGAGCAGATTGGTTGCTACCGCCCCCCTTGCCCTGAAACGCGCCCAGATTCTCTTTCAAAAACGCTCCGCAGCTAACGGATTGGCTACCATTATGTGCCAGAATGATTTTGTTTTCGGCTGTTGTGGCAAATAAAACAAGCAAATCATGCTCAGCGGTCAGCTTGGCAGCCAATTGCTGCATCTCCTGAATGGATTTTTGTTCAAATACATGAGCAAGAACATGCCCCTGTACAGCAGACAGCAGCTCTTTCGCTTGGTACGATGCATTTTCCTCTTGTAGAAACTCCACTTGCGCCTTGAGCTGCTTATGCTCCTGCTCCCACTTTTCGAATCGAGTCAAAATATCCTTTCGCCCAGTATTGAACTTCGTAGATAACACGTCCAAAATCCGAGCACTCTCATTAAAGTCTTGGAGTGCGCGAGCACCACATTTGAAATGGATTCTCGCCATCCCTTTTTGCTTTTCCCATTTCAAGCATTTAATCATTCCAATTTCCCCGGTTTGAGCCACATGTGTACCGCCGCAAGCATTATATTCAATGCCTTCGATCTCAACAATCCGAATATTTTCTGTTACTTTAGGCATTTTCACAAGCGGAATGTCCTTCAATTGCTCATGGGTTACAAAATAACTTTTTATGCTGCGGTTATTGTAGATTTGCCGATTTGCTTCCTGCTCGATTGCCGATAGCTGCGCGGATGTTATATCAGAACAGTTGACATCAATTGTGGCGTACTCTTGTCCCAAATGAAAGCTTTCTGTACGCGCACCTAACAGTTCCAGACAAATCGCTGACAGCAAATGCTGCCCGCTATGCTGCTGCATATGATCAAATCTGCGCTCCCAATCCAATTGGCAGGCCACTTTCTCCTCCTCCGGCAAACGTTCTACCTGATGCCAAATGTCCCCATCCTCAAGAACCACATCTAATACACGGATGCCCTGAATCGTTCCTGTATCACATGGCTGACCTCCACCATGCGGATAAAAGGCCGTTTCCTTGAGCATAACAAAAAATGCTTCGTCTCTTTCCCTGCTCTGTGTAATATGAGTGTCCCACTCCGTAAGATTTGGAGCGGTGTAATATAATTTTGTCGCCATGTCAGGTCCCTCACTTTTGGGTATCTTTGTCTCGTGCGATATCCACTTATTATCAAGCACTTCACTGTAAATATCAATGTAGTGAATAGCTTAAAATACTGCACGGACAACCTCCATATAGTGAAAAATCTGCATGACGATTAACAAAATTTAGCTTGAAATTCATTTTTGAATCGATTAAGATTAGTCGGCTAACTAATTTGTCGACTGGAACACAATGTAAGAAGAAAGGAGAACCTTATGGATTTTGATTTACGGGATTTGCCCACTCGTGAAGCGCTGCAAGAATTTTCTATGCGTATCCCAGAGATTGATGTAAGAGCGACAGAAGCGATGCTATTTTTTATGCGCGTATCCTCCAGTCTTTTTAAAGTGAGCTTTGAAGGCTTTGAGAAGTTTGGTATATCTCACGGAAAATTTTCAATATTAATTCTCCTGTATCGCAACATTCAAACAGGGTTGCTGGCTACAGAGCTTGCGGAGAAAGTAGGGGTTAGCAAGCCTACCGTTACCGGTCTGCTTGACCGTCTGGAACGCGATGGGCTTATTATGAGATCCGTTCACCCTTCCGACCGCCGTATGAGTATTGTTAAACTGACCGAACAAGGAACAGAAATGATGGAGAGACTGCTGCCTGTACATTTTACATGCACTTCCACACTGATGAGCCATCTATCCAACGATGAAAAAGAACTGCTCCTGACATTACTGAAAAAAATAGAAAGCGGCATCCCTCAAGCAAAAGAGATATATGAAGCAGCAAAGCCAGAGTAAGTTTTAATTTTTGCATTTTAGTTAGCCGGCTAACATCTAAATTATTAAATAATAGAATAAATAAAATGTACATAATCAGGATATTTATTCGAGTCTAGGTTGAATCCATTTTATGAACTTAAGGAGCATATTACCCATGAATCGCACACAAGTCACCAGCCTTATCATCCCTGTCATTTCTATTGCCTGTCTGATCGGCGGGGGGTTCCTGCTTCAGACTAACGGACAAGATCAAGTCACTGCTTCGCGATCCGTTAAAGGCACAACGCTCAATGCTGATAGCATTCATGTATCTTTTGAACAAGTAGGCGGCAAAGTCCTAAACATCCCGGTAACAGAAGAAACGAAAGTGAAAAAAGGAACTGTCCTTATGGCTTTGGATTCCAAAGATGTGGATTTGCAAATTGAGCAGCTGCGGACACAAATTGCGCAGTTCAATACACAGATCAGCCAACAGCAACAATCCATCCAATTAGGGTACACACGAGCAACAACTCAGGAAAAACAAGCACAGCTGGATATCGCGCAAGCTCAAGTCACTGAGAGCAAAAGCCAAGCGGCACTGCTGCGGGCACAGGCAGTTGAGCGTCAAGCCACTGCTGCGGAACAACAGGTCAATAATGGTGCTCGGGATGAAGATGTTCAGCAGCAACGAATTGCCGTAGCTTCTGCCACCAAAAACGTTCAGACGGCTCAGACTAACTACAAACGTAATAAAGCACTTTATGATGCAGGAAGTGCATCCAAAGCAGTGTTGGATGATGCTGAATCCTCATTGACTTTAGCGACAAATCAGTTGAGCCAGCAAAAGGAGTCTCTTCAAAAGCTGCTCCATGGCGCTACTCCTGAAGAACGTATGCAGGCCAGTGAACAGACCACACAAGCAGCGGTTGCGGTAAAACAAGCCGAGGAGGAAATCCGTGGTGCCCAATTGTCCGTCGATCGTTCCAGAACCCAACTGGAAACCATTCAGCAAAGCCGTCAACAGTTGGCAGATCAGAAGTTGGCTATCGACCTTTTAAGGCAACAAAAAGACACACAGGAAGTTCAGCTTAAAACATTGCTGCTCAAAAAAGAGAGACTGGTATTAAAGGCACCACAGGATGGCAAGGTTACTTCGATTAGTACAAAAGTCGGGGAAAATGTCGCGCAAGGAGCGCCTGTGATTACCCTGGAAACCAACGATTTATATTACGATCTGTATGTCAATGAGGAACAAGCGGGTAAATTCAAGGCCACTCAAGAAGTTAAAACCCGAGTATCTGCTCTCAACAAGGACTTGAAAGGTACCGTACGTTATGTGACCGCTGCGCCGCAATTCGCTAATGTAAAGATGTCCCGTGAAAAAGGTGAGGCAGATACCGCCACATTCCAAGTACGTGTATATGTAACAAGAGAAGCCGCTTTGCTACCAGGCATGACAGTTGAGGTGAATACGAATGAAATCACTTCGTGATGAATGGACGTATCTGGTTCACTCCAAGTATCCGATCATAGCTATCATCTTCCCGCTGATTGCAGTGCTGGGGTACTCCCTGCTGCTCCCAAGCAGCCAAATTAACGATGCTAACGTGGTAGTAGTGGATCAGGACAACACAGCCTACAGCCGTGAGTTGATCCAGAAGATAGATGCTTCTCCATATATGAACGTAGCAGAGATTGTTTCGTTTACGGACAATCCTGAGCAGTATTTTTATCACGAAAAATATTTAGCCGTTATTTCCCTGCCGCACGGTTTAGAGGACAATCACCATCGTTCCCTTTCCAGTCGCGTGGGTCTCATTCTTGATAATACCAACGTTCAATCTATTACTTCCATTCGTACAGCTATGCAGGAAATTAGCGTTTCTGAGAATATGGAACTGTCTGTTCCAGCTATGTTGAAAACGGGGATGAACGCCGAACAGGCTCAGGGAGCTCTCAATGGTATTGCCTTGGAGGTGCGTTCCCTGTTTAACCCAACCAATGATTATCAGAATACGACGATACTTGCATTCACTTGTATGTTCTCTTTTATGATACTCAATATCAATAGCTTACCTATCGTCGCCAGACTAAGGGTTTCCAAGAGACTGGCTGCCGAACTGCAAAATCCGTTCAACATCCTACTGCGTATTCTTCCTTATACGCTGTTTTCGACGGCTGGCTTAATCTTCTCTCTCGGGATGCTTAAAATGTTTGGGGGAGGTCGTTTCGAAGCCAATCCGATCCTCTTCATGATTCCGGTTGTCCTGTATGTATTCGGTACCGTATGCTTCAATGTTCTGGTTGCATGGGGCGCTGCACATCCGGGGATTGCCATTGGCAGAATGGTGATGGTGCTCATGCCTGCTTTTGTACTATCGGGGGCCGTTCTTTCCAGATCACTGTTTCCACCTTTAGCGATTCAAATCGGTGATTTCTTTCCCTTCGTATGGATGTACAAATTCCTCCGCACCATGGGACTGCGCGGTGCATCTTTTCAGGAGATGCTTCCGGAACTCGGATCTTTGTTACTATATGTCGGTGTACTCTCCATGCTGGTGATCGCCAGAGCACTGTGGGAAAAACAGAAGCTGACCAAGCAGACTGCGGGCGCTGCTTCTGAAAAGGGATCGCCACATCCCGTTATTCCAGCAAGCTCAACTGGCGGCGGGTTATCTATGCAAGGAGCACCATCAGCACCTATGCACGAGCCTATAAAAGGATAGAGTCTCGTCTGTAAAATAAAAAGGGTTAAGTGTCGTCTAACGAGCTTTAACCCTTTTTCATTAACATGAAGATCTTCTATTTCAAAAATGCCAAACAAACACCGCCCTTTTAAGGAAGTATGCCTGAGTTCGCCCTTCCTAAGCCGTGCACTGCTTTATTCACCGGTCTCCGCAAATTTGCGAATACGAGCCCCGACTTCATCCCGTACACGCTGGAATACACTCCATTTCTCTTCTTCTGTTCCTTGTGCTTTAGCCGGATCATCAAATCCCCAATGTTCGCGGCGCACGTACGGAGGTGTAGTAGGACATTTATCGGCAGCATCTCCGCATAAGGTCACAACTAAATCCGCACTATTCAGCAAAACAGAATCAATAATATCTGAAGTTTGACCGGAAATATCCATCCCAACTTCATTCATCGCTTGCACCGCTTTAGGGTTGAGGCCGTGTGCTTCAATGCCCGCACTGTATACATTCCAACGGTCTCCCAAGTATTGTTTAGCCCAGCCTTCTGCCATTTGACTGCGGCAAGAATTACCAGTGCACAAAAAATAAATTGTCTTCTTATCCATCATCAGCGTCTCCTTCAATTGTCCATTATGAAATGATTAACCACAGATATAAGCCCAGTAGGGTAATAAAAAGTGTAGGAATAGTTAAGACGATGCCTGTTTTAAAATAAGTCCCCCATGAAATTTTCACGTTTTTCGAACGAAGCACATGCAACCACAATAAGGTGGCTAACGAACCAATTGGGGTTATCTTCGGTCCGAGATCCGACCCTATAACGTTAGCATAAATCAGTGCCTCTTTGACTATACCAGTTGTATGGGTGGCATCAATGGCAAGCGCATTAATCATGACCGTAGGCAAGTTATTCATACCCGACGAGATAATCGCCGCAATAAATCCCATGACCATGGTGGCCACAAACATACCTTGATCAGCAGCCGCTTGAATCACATGGGACAGCAGATCCGTCAAACCGGCATTACGCACACCATACACCACCACATACATTCCGATAGAGAAAAACACGATGGCCCATGGAGCGCCCTTGATGACTTCTTTCATGGGTACCACAGGGCTTCTTCTAGCCATCAGCAAGAAAAAGATGGCAATGATACCGGCCACCACCGAGACGGGAATGTCTAAAAATTCGCTTGCAAAGTAGCCAACCAACAATATTGTGAGAACAACCCAGGACATACGGAACATCTTTGGATCTTTTATCGCATTTGCAGGCGTGATTAACTGTGTCGTATCAAACGTTTTAGGAATTCTTTTGCGAAAAAAGAGATACAGTACCACGATACTAGCCAATAAGGAAAACAGATTAGGTACAATCATACGACTCGCATATTCCATAAAACTGATTCCAAAAAAGTCGGCTGACACAATATTAACGAGGTTGCTGACTACAAGCGGAAGCGACGTCGTATCTGCAATAAATCCGCTCGCAATGATAAAAGGAAATACCATTTTCTCATCCAATTTCAGTGCCCGAACCATCGCCAGTACAATTGGTGTCAAAATTAAGGCCGCACCGTCATTGGCAAAAAAGGCAGCAACTACGGCACCCAGCAGGCTCACATAGACAAACATCCGAGTTCCGCTTCCACGGGCTATCCGTGCCATGTGAAGTGCTGCCCATTCGAAGAAGCCGATTTTATCAAGCACCAACGAAATCAGAATAATGGCTACAAATGCCAGTGTCGCATTCCAGACAATATGAGTCACTTCCCAAACATCATGTAAATCGACGACACCCACCAGCAAGGCGAGTATGGCACCGCCGCAGGCAGACCAGCCGATAGACAGATTTCTAGGCTGCCAGATCACCAACACTAAAGTGGCTAAAAATATAATGCATGCCAACAAAATCAATGCTCTTAACCTCCAATATATTACCTTATAAACATATACTTATATAATAGCACCGTTACGCCACAAGGAGATAAACGGAACACGCTTTAGCATGAACAAGCTGAGGAATCCGGTCCACAAGATGCGATCGGTTCCTCTTTATTCAGCGATTTCAAAATATGCTTGGAGTCTGGCATGCTCTCAAGAACAGCTTGTATATGCGGTTTGTCGTCTACGTTTAAGGAATAGTATACCCACTGACTTCGTCGTTCTTCTTTTACAATTCCTTGCGACTTTAATTTTCTCAAATGTTGGCTAATTGCTGGCTGCGACATATTAAAGATATCTACAAATTCGCAAACACACCATTCTCTTTCTCTTAGCAGGGATAACATGATCAATCGGGTTTTATCCCCCAATAGCTTTAAATGATCAGCTACATAACCTAGTTGATCCAATATATGCCCCCCTTTCACCTATATAACTACATGCTTATATACTAATATAGCTCAATTTTAATATCAAGAACGATCAATACTTATTCATTCACCAATTGCAGGAGCCAATCTTTTATATCCACAATTCGCAGTGTTTTGGGTCGTGTATTCGTCCCAGAAATTATTAACGGGACAAGGGAATCTTGTTCATGCAGCGATCCATGAGCTCCCCCACCGATGTGGGTAGGAGAACTTTCGCTGACGAGTTCATATCCCGGTTGGACCGTGACAACAACGTATCTTCCTTCATGTGAATTCATTGCCCCGTGTAGCCTCGCCAAAACGTCTGGATATTTTCCATATTTGATCCGGTTGTTATTGATCGTAATATCCACAAGATTCGTTTCGCCCGATAATGTCCATGATTGTCCATATTCATCGGTAAATTTTCCACCGGGATGATAAGAAAACAGGCTACCATTTCTCCCCTTTGTAACCTGGATATTATTTTTACCGTCTTTCATAGCAATAACGTCGAGCTTATTCTCATGCTGTAAAAGCTTCACCACGTCAGACAAATCTACGTTATTGTCAATTGCATAGATATAGGCCATCCGTTCATTAGCGGCAATCACGATTTGGTCATCACTTCTTACGGGTTGATTTAATTTTGCAATCCGGTAATGGCCCAAAAGAGGCCTTATATCAACAGTGGCTGCCTGTCGATCATTATAAACCGCACTTTGCCCACTGTCCCCCAAGACGATCCATGTAGCATTTTGTACAGCCTCTTCCCAAGAACCGTATGCGTTCAACACAGTTTGCAGTGCTTGATCGGCTTTTTCAATTCCCTCCAGTTGAGTCGGGCCTTTTCTATGCGCCAAATTATCATTCCCTGGAAAGTATGTGATGGTTAGGTTTGGAAGTTTTTTTTGATTGATTAGAAAAGCGGTTTCTTTTGCAGAAAATTCGTCGTTCATCCCAAGTTTTTTCCACGGAGAAGTATTCCAGCTATTCCCCGGATCCAGTTGAGCAAAAGTTGCATATGAAAACCATTTAGGTCCTGTTATTTTCACTTGTTCTGGCACACGGTTACTGTTTGCAATAAAACGAGGCACCTTTAAGGAATGTTCCGTTCTTCCTCTAAAAACAATAGCATTGATGGATGCAGATTCTTTCCCTTTGTCAGCTAATGCTTCATGTATTGTTTTCGTTTTTTTGTTCAATTGAACTTGGTTTAATTGGTAAATAGCGTCATTAAATACTTGCAGTTGGTCGATTTTCAAGGCTTCTTTGGCACCATTGCCGTAGAGAATCATGCGTTTCTTTTGATCACTGTACCAAACGAGCCCAGGCACATGATGTTGGTCTGCATACGTCCCCGTTAATAATGTGCTGTCGATGGTCACAGACATTGTGGGAAATGAGCTGACTACCTGCGGGAAATATTGCCCTTGATGAAGGAGAAATCGCATTGCGGGGGCACGGCCTTCTTGAATCGCTTCTTGCAAAGGCTTATCCATTAAAGAATCAATCAAGATTACAATGACAGGTTTTTTGCCCATTTGATTTGCTGTGTGATGTGGGTTCACGCTCTGTTGCTTTAGCTGTTGACTGGAGTCCGCTCTACAGCCCAAGATCAACAACAATAAACTTAACATTAGTACAACGGTAACTTTATTTTTCATGCTCATGTGTGTGTCCCCTTCTTAGAAAAACAGTGCCCTTGATCCTCTTATTTTTTCATATACAAAAAAAATTATTCCTACATTGGATCTTCGGGAAAAGAGAGAACTCCTGCATTCAAAGTTACAACTCCATGAATTTTTTGAATCTAATAAGCCAAATTTAAGATCAAAATCATTCAGGGAGAGAGCATAGCAATGACCACAACAAACATACACGAATATTTCATGCACTATATAGATTCCGGAGAAGGAACGGCCATCCTATTCATTCACCCTCCGGTACTCACAAGCTCAAATTTCACATACCAAATCCAAGGGCTAACGCCCTATTTTCGTACTATAGCTTTTGATATCAGAGGACACGGTAAAAGTCAGCCTTCCGAACAAACGGTTACTTACCCTCTCATCGCCCAGGATATTAAATATTTGATGGATCGGTTGAGCTTGGATAAAGTATTTTTGTGTGGATATTCTACCGGAGGTTCAATAGTACTTGAATTTCTCTTGACTTATCCGGATCGGGCATGGGGAGGGATTGTTGTCAGTGGAATGTCGGAGGTAAACGAATGGCGACTAAGAAACAAAATTTCTTTGGGCATTGCGCTATCCAAAATCGGCGCAGTCGGTACGATTGCGCTTTCTAATGCTTGGTCACAAACGAAACAATTATCTTTGTTCCGCAAGTTACTCAACGACGCGAAGCAGGGAAACCCTAGGAATGTCGAACAATATTATCGTTACAGCTTGAAGTATAACTGTACCTCACGGCTAGGAGAAATCCATCTTCCTGTTCTGCTCGTTTATGGTGAAGAGGATAAACACTTTCATCCATATGCCAACATATTGCATCAGCATTTACCGAAGAGTGAGCTTGTTTTCATTAAAAAAGCCGATCACCGCCTTCCTACGAAGGCCGCTGGAACATTGAATGAACTGATCAAGCAGTTCATAGATCGCTTCAGCCTTTAAGGCACATCCTACAGGAAAAGTCGCATACACATCTACATCCCACTCCTGATCTTATATCTTTGTCTGTATATGGCCTTGCATATGAGTTGCTCATCAAAGTAAAAAAAATTATATAATATTTTATACAATGTAAATATACAAATTATGCTAAAGTCATATATAGTTTAGGTTGGATAGGTATGTAAGTTCTGCTTCTAAATCTAAAGGGGTGTAAAAATGAAATGCTAAAGCGTATTCAAAATCTTTTCTTTATCCCTAACTACCCACTATTCATGATCTGTATGTTATTGCAAGGTATGGCTATTTCCATAAGCGCACCTTTTTTAGCTGTATATTTTACAAGTACACTTGGCGTATCGGTGGGGACCTTTGGTGTGTTTACAGCGGTGACTTTGATTTGTGGTATATGGATCAGCTCCCTTATTGCCAAACGCTCCGATACTGGATTGGATCGCAAACAAATTTTAGTGATTTGTACGTTATTTAATGCTGTCGCCTTTGCAGGATATCTTGTAATCCAAAACTTTTATGTACTTTTTATTTATATGACGGTCTTTACAGCGATTGGCGCCCCTGGGATGCCGCAGTTATTTGCCAGTGCACGTGAAGCGGTAGATCGCAGTAAATCTGCGGATCATGCCTTTGCGAATTCAACGCTTCGTTCTATGTTTTCTCTTGGCTTTATTACCGGGCCGCTCTTGGGTTCCTTCTTGATTGCACATACGGGCTTTAAAGGTATTTTTGTTGGTACGACCTCTATTTTTGTACTTATTGCCGTTCTTCTATTCTTTTTTATCAAGCAGCGTCCTGTTCAGGCTAAAAATAAGGATCAACTTTCACTTCATCACATTACATTACATAAAAATATGAAAATTCTGATCCCTTTTGTAGTTCTTACTCTGCTTTATACGTCTCACTGGATGAATAGTTTAAATATTTCCTTGTTCATCATTCACAATTTAAAAGGTGACACGAATGACGTTGCCCTCGTATCCAGTATTTGCGCAATCTTAGAAATACCCCTGATGCTCATGCTGGGCGTACTAGCAGCCAAATACTCCAACCGTTTGCTTATATTTTTAGGGGCTTTAACAGGCGTTGTCTATTACCTCCTCGTTCTTATGTCTACGGAGATGTGGCAACTATTTGCGGGACAGCTTCTCCTAGCCTTCTTTGTTGCAGTGATATCAGCCATTGGTATCAGCTATATGCAGGATTTGTTGCCATCTCTGCCCGGATACGCCTCGACACTGTATTCCAATGCGACAACGATCGGAAGATTGGCGGGGAGCTTGATGGGCGGATTGTTTGCTCAATGGATGGGTTATCGAAACTCCTATTGGATATGCTTATTCCTGATTCTCTGTTGCCTTGGTCTGCTGGCGATATCAAAAAAATTAGAGTTTGACCAATCGGCTGCTCTACAAGAAATAAATCACAGCCTATAGAGCACCATCAATAAAAGAAACAGCACGTAATCTGGACGAGAACCTAAAGTCTGATTACGTGCTGCTTTATTATGCTACCCTGCCATGCGTAGCCCAAATTGGTTATAATAAGGAGCTGACGCACACGCACCTTATTTTTCTATAGTAGAGAAACGGCTCATAATTGCATCGGCCGCATACGTATAACCGCCAGCCTGACGGAGTGATTCGCCAATTACATGCGCCTGTTGTTTATAGATGGCTTGATTTAAAACCTCTACCAAAGCAGCTTTTAAGATAGCAGGGGTAAGCTCATTTTTATTCACAGCAATCCCTGCTCCCAGCTCTTGGACCCGATTGGCCACAAGCGGCTGATCCGATGTCATGGGAACCAGAACCATTGGCACGTTGTAATACAAGGCTTCGCTTGCACTGTTCATTCCCCCATGTGTGATAAATGCATCTACACGCTGGAGCATTTCCAGTTGCGGAATATAGGGCTTGATCATAAAATTGTCCGGGATACCATCCGCCAATAACTCCATCTCCGCATATTGGCCTGATGAGAGTACAAATTGCACAGGCAAATCACGAAATGCTTCAAAGCAAAGCTTGTAAAACTCCAAATCTCTATTAAGAATAGTTCCCAATGATATATAAACAACCTGCGGATACAAAACACGAAGCTGGTCGAACGGAAAAGAGGGCGCATCTTTACGAGGTACAATAGATGGACCTGCAAAAATATAGCTGTCATCCAGCTTTTCAGCTTGCGGTTGAAAATAACGGCTTGTATACACGACCTTTAGGCTGTGGGAATGTGAATCGAGTTCATCAATAGCAGGGACGGTAACCTGAAACTCATCAGCTAATTGATGTACTACTTTCATCGTATCATCATAAAGCGCTCTCACTTTTATGTCATGATCATCCCCGCCTTGATCAGAACCCAGAGGCTCTACGAAAGCAAACGAACAGACCGTACATACCGCAGGTATTGCCAGCCTCTCTGCTATAATTTTGCCTCCCCAACCCATCAAATAGTCATAAATCAAATAATCATACACCTTATTTTCAATTGCTTTCATAACCTTTGGAATAATCGGTTCAATCAAACCTTTAACGATCATATTCACGAATTGATAATGATGTTTATATTCAGCCGGCTTTAATACAGGATTGTGAATAAATGCATCCACACTAAATGGATAGGTGATCAGGTTTGCTCCCGTTTGTTGAATTCTCGTACCAAATTCCTCTGAACACACATAATCTACTTCCTCTCCCCTATCGACCAATTGCTTAATTAATCCTAATGACGGGTTAACATGGCCTTCAGCAGGCGTGATCACAACCAACACACGTGCCATCCTACACCTCCGACAACATAATGTATTTAAGAAAAAATGTTAGTTTTGTCCTTGATGATTTACACACTTCCCTCATTCAATATATAAAATATTTACCATAAAAACAAATGGTTTCAATTTTAGATTATGTATGCATCACATCCAAAATTGCTCACAAACACGCACATAAGCGGGGGAAAACGCTTGAAGCGCATCCCCCGCTTATCTATTGAATATACAATTATAGACGCCAATTCCAATGATCTGTCCCGCTCAGAACAGCTTCAACAGTGTACTGGTTTGCTTCGTCAGCCGTAAGCTGTTTGGCCCAAGGTACACGCCCGCTGCTTTCTGCACCTGGTCCAAAGTTATCGTACTCTCCAAATCTTGCAGTCTGCTCATTGGATTCCTTACCCCAATTGTTCCAACCACCTGGCTTGATATGGTCATCCATATAGGTTTTCAAAAAAGTAACATGTGCGTAAGGACGCCATGGTCGCCCAAGATCCACCTTGCCTGTCAAGCCAGCTTCGGTTGTCAGACGACACTGAGTAAATACAAAACCTGGCTGGTTCTCTTCCGTTGAAGCGGCTGTTACGTATCCGGCACGCAGGCTGTGTATGATCGAATTATCAAACACGGCAGGGGCATTGCCAAATATAAAATCTACACTGCCACTGATGTAACTGTCCTTAAAATATTGTCTGCCACGGTTCACGAGCAGTGTATCCTGTAGGCCAGTAATTTTGACATTGTGATACTTTCCACGATCACCTTCGGCATATAACGCTACAGCCTGCACCTGCCCGGTCCCTTCTGTGTTGGCGACCGTCACATTTTCCAACACAAAGTCAGGACTTTGCACACGCATAGTATAGCTATTGCTCGTTCCTAATTCTTTTCCGTCCACTACGGTCTTGGCCGTATCATCAAAAGCAATGATCGTTTTGTCCCGATCTTCCCCGATAATACTCAGATTTTTTTTGGAGGAATTTACTTTTACTTTTTCGCGGTACGTACCGTTTTTGAGATGGATAACAGTCCTTGTGTTGCTGTTGTCAGGGACTGCATCAATAGCTGCCTGGAGAGAGGTGTAGTCAGCAGGGCCATAGGTCGATACAACCACACTAGTGGGAGAAGTTCCTCCTGAGTCTGTTAGCTTGCGGACCTTAACATTGCTGAATTCCGACGTATTATAATTCCACACTTCATTTTGTTGTTTGGATGCATCAGTAGCTAACCCGAACAATAGCGGTTGATGATCCGGCAAATCTATAACGGTTTCACCAACCTTCTCCCAGTTCGTCACACCGTCTGCGGATACCCATCCGGTAAGCTTTTGTCCCTGTCGCACCAGACGAACCGAATATGGCGTTGGAATAAACGTCTCCATTGACGCACGCGTGGTTTTACCATCTGTTTGATCACGACTGATAAGAATCCCCTGTTTACCATATTTAACAAATGCTAAAGACATAAAGGCCATTTTTGATCCAGGCTTCAGCGATTCACGAATCATTACCCCTGCCTCGGCATTATCATCCACAGGGGTAATCTTCTCCACACGAGCTGTAATTTCACCGTCTCCCTCCCATTTCTGATAAGCATAATGGAAAAGATCAGCTTTTCCGTCAATATCCCCCGCCGATTTCAGTCGGATACTGCTGCCGTTTGCATCTTCTTTTAATACCTGAGTATGCCCTTTGATATAGCCATCGTTACCATCAGAGCCAACCTCTTCGCTGAGCCAGTTCCCCGTTGGTGCAGTCGTGTTGACATGGATGGTGACAGGATTGGAAAATGTAGCAGTCCTCTTGCGGTCTGTCACCCGTACAATAATGTAATGGGTGCCGTCCGTCACATGATTCCAACTGATTTGATAAGGCGCACCCTCTACTTTTCCAGCAAGTTTACCGTCAATGACAAATTCAACGTGAGCAATGCCATCTTGATCCTTGGCCGTTGCAGTTATGGTCGCATCACGTCCGGCTTCCAAAATATCGTTATGCTTCAGTGAACGTCCACCTTCATCCGATACCTGAACGAAGGCCTCCGGATTATCCACCTCACTGCCATTGGACAGCTTCTCAATGAGATCATTTAAATAAACTTCCAGATTCGTATAGCCCTTGGCAAAATGAGCATACTCGCCTGTACCGGCAAGCTCCTGACCGTTGCGGTCGTCTGCATTTTTGGGATCCAGCCCATGGGCACGTTCCCATTCATCCGGCATGCCATCATGATCACTGTCAGTAAGCTCCGTGTTGGTTACGCTATAATCATCGTAAATCCAGCCTGCCTCACGCGGGGAGTTGATAAACGCACCCGTTCCATTCTTCACATCATTCATAATGCGGGCGTCCACCGCATCTCTTCTTGGCAGCGTGGCTCCTGAACCAGCAAGCACCTCAGTGTATGCGGTCTGTGCATCTGTCGCTTGATATGGACCATACGCATCCGGTGAAATCCCGTTGTCGTATTCCCCTCTGACTTCAATCGGCTCTGCCAAACGAGTGGAAGGGTCAATAATCGATCCAATGGATGTTCCAAGCTGCCAGTTGTCCTTAGTAACCGATTCGTTGCCGTACATGTAGTTGCCACCAATAAACATGCGTGTTTTATATTTTTTACTCCCCACGTCTACAAAGATTTGACTCCGCACGTCCTTATATGTGTTGGGGCCATACTTATAATAGTTATTCAGCACATTATACGATCCTTCACCGCCACCGTAGGAAGAGAAAAATCCCCAGTTATATATGACATTATTGGTCATTTCCACAGCGTCGATTTGTTTTTTATCAGTTGGGAACCGTGGATTGCGGCTTGCATTGTGAGCCAGCAAGTTATGATGATAGGTGGAATTCCGACCACCCCATATACCGCCATAGCCGTGGCGGCCTTTCTGGTGCGTAGTCATTAGCATACTTTCGGATGCAATAGACCATTGTACTGTCGTATTCACGTTATCGTACAAACTTAGTACCTCATCCACCGACCAGCTAAAGGAACAGTGATCAATCATAATGTTTTTATGGTACCTGGCTCCTAACGCGTCATCCTCACTGGGGTAACGATCAGTTAATCGAAAACGCAGGTAACGGAGAATGACGTTATCTGCATCAATCCCTGTTGTGTAATCGCTTACAATTATGCCGTCGCCAGGAGCTGTCTGACCTGCAACCGTCAGGTTGTTGCCCAGGATTTTAAGTGGCTCCTTCAGATGAATGGTTCCACCCACCCGGAATACGACCGTCCGATTATCGGAGCTGACCGCTGCACGAAGAGATCCGGGGATCACCTGCTCACCTTTGCCGTAGTCTGCCAGCGTGGTAACTTCGTATACTTCACCTCCGCGTCCACCGGTAACATATTTACCGCCACCTTCAGCCCCCGGAAACGCCGGAATATTCGTCGCTATATTTTCTACTTTCTCCACTTTCCCCATCTCTGTCCCTACCGCAGTCTCTGCTTGGATCAATGGTGGGCACAAGGTCAACAACATTGAACCCACAACCACATTGCATAGCACCTTTCTCCATGTACGCTGCTTGCTCATATTCTGTTTCCTCCCTAAGATTTTCTTTCACATCAGCGCATACTTTTATAAAAGAATGATCCGAGACGTTCAGAAGTGTCTTCACCTCCTTTCATCAATCTTTTCTGCTTTTACCGTGGGCAGGTGTCATATATACTATGGATATATGAATGCGCTTACTTATCTTAATTTGCAAAGGAAGAAGCACATGAATGAAATAAAGGAAGACAAATATGTCATCGGAGAACAACAATTCTCCATTCATCACATCTACCGTACCGGCTTCACCGTTATGCCCAGACCTCATGTTCATGACAATTATGAGCTGTATTTTTTGCTGCAGGGCGAACGCATCTACTTTATGAACGGCAAGGTATACACCGCTCGCAAGGGCGATCTGATATTCATCCTCCCTCATGACTTACACTCTACCGCCAGTACACAATTGGAGGAAACAGAACGCATTTTGATTCATTTTTCCCCGACGTTTCTCCCACAGCAGGATCATGACATTCTGGATCTACCGCCGTACCAGCAATCTGCGTTGCTTCGCTTACCGGCTAGAGAGCAAGTCGAAGTTGAACGGCTGTTCCTACAAATGAATACCGAATGTAGGAATAAGCAGCCTCTGCATGACCGCTGTGTACAGCATTTGCTGCTGGAAATGCTTATCCTGGTGCACCGATCGGAAGCGGCCGAGCGTAGTGAACTTGTTTCCTCTCATCCCATGCATCAGAAAATCACAGAAATCTCGTCTTTTATTCAGGACCATTTCAATGAGCCGTTAACTCTCGAACAAGTGGCCGCCTGCTTTTTTATTAGTCCGGCTTACCTAAGCCGCATCTTTCTAAAATTGACTGGCTTTCATTTCAGCGAGTACATCCGCGTAGTGAGGGTCAGGGCGGCTCAAACCAGACTGCGAACCACCAAAGACAAAATCCAGCACATTGCGGAGGATGTCGGCTTCGGTCATGCCTCCCATTTTAGTAAAATCTTTAAAAAAATAACCGGACTCTCCCCTCTTCAATACCGTAAACAGGTTCGATAGGTATTCAGTGTAAATAATTAGGCGTTAATTTTATACATCCACTCTTGTCTTGTTTTTCCATTTTTATATCTGCTTGCTCTTTCATGGAACTAAAGACAAGCCACTTGGATTAGGTAAATTACATAACAAAAAAGCCATACTTCGCTGCAATGTATGCAACGAAGTATGGCCTATTACATCATCCATTCTATAATTTCAAGATGATATTCATCGTTTATCCATGACCTTTATTGTAATGCTTTGATATCCTGTAGCAGCATTTCAATATTTTCTTTCTTTGTGGCCCAACTGGTGCAGAATCGAACAGCAGTATGGGTATCATCAGTCTTTTCCCAAAAGGAGTAAGTATATTTTTCGCTCAATGCCTGTAATATACGATCTGCAATAATCGGAAACTGCTGATTGGTTGTTGAATGATATTGGAAAGAAAATCCTTGCTCGGATAATCCTTTTTGCAGCAGCATGGCCATATCTATGGCGTGTTTGGAAATCTCAAAGTATAAACCGTCTTCAAACAGCGTTTCAAACTGAATGCCCAGCATTCTCCCCTTAGCCAGCAGCCCTCCTTTTTGCTTGATCATGTATCTGAAATCTTGTTTCAAAGCATCATTTAGGATAACTACGGCTTCGCCCATCATTGCTCCAATTTTAGTGCCGCCTATATAAAACACATCGCACAGCTTGGCTATATCTGCCAAAGATGCATCACTATCCTCTGCAACCAAACCATAGCCTAAGCGGGCTCCATCTATAAACAGCGGTAAACCATATTCACGACAGACTTTACTTAACACTTCCAGCTCCGATCGGCTATAGATCGTTCCATTCTCGGTCGGTTGAGAAATATAAACCATCCCGGGTTGTACACAGTGCTCAGGAGCAGAATCACTCCAGTGAGCGTCGTATAGTTCCTTTACCTGCTCACCCCGGATTTTCCCATCCTCGCTTGGCAATGTCAGTACTTTATGTCCAATAGCCTCAATTGCTCCGGTCTCATGCACAGCAATATGTCCAGAAGTTGCCGCAATCACACCTTGATGCGGACGCAAAATCGAAGAAATGACCGTTGTATTGGTCTGTGTGCCTCCAACCAAAAAGTGTACATCCGCATTTTCGGAGTCACATGCTTTTTTAATATAAGCTTTGGCTTTTTCACAATGATCGTCCACACCATAGCCTGGGGTTTGTTCCTCATTCGTCTCCAGTAGTCGCTTTAAAATACGCTCATGAGCACCTTCGGTATAGTCGCATTCAAATCGTATCATTCTGTATCCTCTCCGAAATATCCAATTTCTTCTGAATTAACAACATAGATGCATGTAATTCTGTAATCTCTTCTTCTGAAAGTCCTTGAACTAATCTTAGAATTTGTTCATCAGATCTTTCATTCAATTGGTTGTAGAACGTTTTTCCTTTGGGTGTCAGACGAATTAGATTTGTTCTATTATCCAACGTTGAATTTTCCTTAACAAGAAAGCCCTCTTTGCAAAATTTAGCAATGATCCTGCTCATATAGCTGCGATCAATTTGAAGAGATTCGACCAGAGTATTCGCAATACACGGTTCGATCAACCCGATCTCTATAATGACACGTGCCTCGGTAAAGGAATATCCGCTATCCAGCACATGTCTGTCTAAAACACCAAGTAAATTCGTATAGAACCGATTAAAACGCCTCATATCCGCTATGATATTAGCATCGATATTGACCATAACTCCCCCTATTTAGTGGACTTTTGCAACAATTATAGTAATGATATTTGTTGACTCTGTCAACAAATAAAAAGATCGTACATAAAGACATTCGCCTCATGTACGATCCGTATTTATAAGAAAAATTGCAGTATATTCTTATCTGTATTTACCTACATGGTCAATGAGCTATCGGTATTTATAGACTTTTCCTGCTTCTGCTTCCGCTTCAGCTTCAGATGAGCTACGACCATATACAGAGTCGGTACAACAAACAAGGTTAAAATGGTCGAAAAGATCAGTCCAAAAATAATGGTCGTTGCCAACGGTTTGAAGAGGATTTCCCCTATTGTGGCAATAGGGATCATACCCACAATCGCAGTTAGCGAAGTAAGCAAGATCGGACGGAAACGGGCAGAACATGCCATAAGAATTGCGTCTGTCAGTTCGGCTCCTTCACGCCGCGCATCTTCAATAAACTCTATCAACACAATACCGTTGCGCACGACGATACCGGCCAGTGAAATGATACCCATAATACTCATGAATCCAATTGGCATGCCTGAAATAAAGCTTCCAAGAATTCCGCCTGCCGCTGCCAGATACACAGTGGTCATAATAATGAGCGGTGTGGAGACGGAGTAAAACTGCATCGTGATCAAGAGTAGGATGAGAAACACAACAATAATAGCTAACTTGCCCAAATCTGTAAAAATATCAGATTGCGCGGATGTTTCTCCGCCCATCTCCCAGGTATAGCCTGGTTCAAACTGTGTATGGGTTAGTTTGCTACGGATGTCATTAGTGAGTTCTGTAGCCGTACGCCCATTTGCATTGGCTGAGATCGTTACTGTCCGCTCCAAATCATAGCGGTGGATTTGCTGAATGGAAAAGTCCGGTTTCATCGTGACTAACTGGGATAAGGGAATTTGCTCTTTTGCCGCATTGGTTACACTTAATTGCTGGAACAATACCTCAGGATCATCGTTTGGTTTATTCATGTATATATTGATATCCAGTAGTTCCTTACCTGTATCAAAATCCGTTACATTAACTCCGTCACCCATTAACAGCAGCGTACGTGTCAAATTGGAATAGCTAACCCGATATTTATCCAATGCTTGTGGATTGACTTGGAAATTCAGATTATAGCTTTGCATTCCCATATTATCGGTCACATCAACAGCTCCGGGGGTCGCCGCAACCATTTCTTTGACTTTAGCTGTCATGTTTTGCAGTTTATCGATGTCTTCTCCCTTCATACGGATAGACACCGCACTGCCGACCGGGATACCTAATTGAGGAACCCGAATGCTGATCAATGCAGATGGATATTTGGCTTGAAGCGTATGAGTCCAGCTATCCACTGTTTTTTGGAGATCGAATAGCCCCTCTTTTCCAACGACAGCAAGTTGACCGTTGACCGCTCCCCCGGAGCCGTGACCGCCTGCAACATCGCTATACATCTGAGGCGCTCCTCCACCTGCCGTTGCCGACAGCCGTTCTGTTTCTGGTTGTTTTTTGACCCACATGCCAATCTCGTTAATAACCCGATTGGTTGCCTGCAACGACGTTCCTTCTGGCATCGTTACGCTGATGGTGGCATCTGCTTGATCGGATTCTGGGAATAGTTGAATGGGAACAACCGCAAGTAGTCCATAAGCGGCTGTACCAATCATAAGACCAACCAGCGCTGTTAAAAGTGGACGCCGTAGTATTCTTGGCATCCAGTTTTTAGAGTACACATTGGATAGAGACTGGATTTGATGCCCCAGAAGCCCAGGTGGCTTAACGGTTTGGTTCCTCTCTTTTCCTTTACGACGTTGATCATACCATTGGCGGAAAATAGGAATAATCGTTAGTGACATAATCATGGAAGCCAGCATGGTTAACGAAATAACGGTAGGGATCGGTTTAATAAAGTCTCCGATATTACCCGGCAGGAATAACAGCGGGGCAAATGCTGCAACCGTAGCTAGCGTAGCTGTAATGATCGATAAGGACACCTCTTTGGTTCCTTTAATGGCTGCCTCCGTAGCATTTTCCCCAAATTCAGAGCGTCGGCGTTCAATGTTGTCATTGACCACGACCGCATCATCAACCAATATCCCTAGCACGATGATGAGTCCGATGACTGATATTTGATTCAGCGTAGTTCCTGTCATGGGCAAGAAAATAAAGCCGATGGCGATGGAAACAGGAATGGCCAACGCTACAAATGCAGAAGTTAGCAAATTCAAACCTAAAGTACATATCACAATGACCGATAAAATAGCAATAATCATCTCTTTGGTCAGATTTCCAAATATTTCACTCACTCGATCATTTTGTGCAAAAAGCAGTTCAAAATGTACATTCTTCGGCAAACTGCTCGCAAGTTCATTGATTTTAGCTGTTGTTGCCTTGGAAACTGTAGGCACGTCTGTGCCTATATCTCCACTCACACTGATCGAAATAGCAGGCTTGGTATTCACATACGTATAACTAGCTGCTTTTTTAAAAACAAGCGAGGCAGTACCTATATCCTTCAAAGATATCGGAAATCCATCGTCATTGCTTGAAATCTGGACATTATTCAGAATCGATGGGTCCGTTGAGGCATTTACCGTCAGCTGATAAGTACGCTCATTGAAATCCATACTTCCTGTAGGAACTCTATCATTCTCATCCTTGATCGCTTGGACAACCTGCTCCCAGGAGAGGTTATATTGTTGCATCTTTTGCGTGTCTAAACTAACTCGTACCTCTTGCTCGGGTACTCCTTGAATATTGACCTGCGAAATACCAGGGACTGTTTTTAATTGATCTTTCCATTTGTTCATTAATTCATTTAACGAATATAAATCCTCCACCTTATCAGAAGTAATCGCATATGAACCAATGAAAGAGCTAGTCATGCTATCATTGATCATAGGCTGCATCGCGTCCTCTGGAAGCTCAGATTGTGCATCCTGCACCTTTGTACGAAGATCAGCCCATACTTTGGTCGGGTCCGCATCATTCAAAGCTTCTATGATGATACTGGATTGGCCTTTCGATGAAGTAGAGGAAATCGTTTTGACACCTTGTACTGCTTTAATTTTCTGTTCCATGATCTTAGTAATGGTTTGCTCGATTCTTTCAGGTGAGGCACCCGGATAGATCGTTGTAACACTAGCTGTCATAGGAATAACATCAGGCTGCTCCTGTTTGGGTAATGATGTAAAATTGAAGAGCCCTAGCAGTATGCACATGCCAAAGAAAATAAGCGTAATTTTCTGCTTTTTAACAATATATTTAATCATTCGGACGACTCCTCCGCTTTCCCAAGCACATCATTCCCAATTAAATCGCCATTAAATAAGGTTCCTGCTCCTTGTGTAACGATTTGATCGCCTGCCTGTAGTCCGGAGAGAACTTCGAATTGATTATTCGTCACTTTTCCCACTTTAATCGTGGTTTTAACAGCCTTACCATTCACAGCTTTAAATATATAAGGGTCACTTCCATTGCTAATCACGGCTTCCACAGGCACTAACAGTGCTTCCGCTTGATTCACACTTTTAGATGCGCTGATGACTTGACCAGGTTTCCAATTCAGTTCAGGATTAGGAATGCTGACTTCCACATTAATACTGCCCGTTTTGGTATTCGTGGATGGATAGATCTGAGTAACAGTCCCTGTTCTAATTTCATCATAGAGAGAAATATTTACTTTTTGGTTTTTCTTCCATGATAAGATTTCGCTATCCGGTACGGGCAGAAGTACTTTTAAGGTCTTGATATTCCCGACAATGAATGCCTCACTTCCACTGGAACCCAGTTGACCATCGGCTACTTTTTTTTCAATGACCACGCCAGTGATCGGGGAGGTTAAAGTCGCTTTTTTAAGTGACAAGGATGACTGTTCATAAGCAGCCAATGCATCCTCATAGGTAGCCTGCGCTTGAGCTTTACTGGCTAGCCCTTGCTGTTTCGTAGCAATAGCGGTCTCCAGCCCTGCTCTGGCCTGCTCTATACCAGCTGAAGCCTGGGTACGTTGTTCCTGCGAGGCGCCTGCAAGCAAGAGAGACAGCTGCTCTTGTGCGTCACTTAAACTTTTTTGTGCATTCGTTAATTCCAGCTGTGCATTCTCATTTTCCGACAATGATGCTGCGCCTGCCTGGAACAGGCTCTGCGTCCGTGCGGCATCCGCCTTTTTCTTATTGTAAGCATTGGTTGCCGCAGTAACCGCATTTTGTGACTGGGCAATTTCCTGTTTTTTGGCGCCATTGTTCAATTCCTGCAATTTCGATTGGGCCGCATCGACCTGGGATTGCGAACTATGAATACCCGCCTGTGCCGATTGAACAGAAGCCTCCGCTTGGCTAAGACCAGCCTTTGCCTTCTCCATGGTTGCCTTGGCCCGATCCAGTTGCAACTGGTAAGCAGATGTATCCAACTTCGCAAGGACGCTCCCTTTTTCTACGGAGTCCCCTACCTCCACCATAGTGTTCAATATACGTCCATCCGCTTCAAAGGAAACACTAGCTTCATTACTTGCCTGCAATGTTCCCGCCAAATTAAAATCATTGGCTAAAGGTTTCATTACAAGTTTCTCTACTTTTACTGGGTGACTGGCTTGTGTTACAGAGTTCTCCGTTGCACTGGAGCAACCGGAAGCTACTATAGCTAATGCAATCCCTGTAATCATGATCCTGATTTCTTTTCTCTTCAACTTCATGTCATCCTCCCTGATTCTCTCTTCTAAAGGTGCTATCAGCAACCCGTGGGTCAAGTAAACTTTTTCATTTCTTGTTTCATGTTATAACAATGAACACACAAAAAAATCGTACAAAGGGGCAAGCACCTTATGTACGACTGGGCAATGAAATAACATATATTTAGTTAACATCTCTAAAGCTGTAAAATACCACGCTCCAACGAAACAGCAACGGCTTCGGATCTAGAATCAACACCAAGCTTGTTATAAATATTCGTTAAATGCGCTTTGACGGTACGCTCGGAAATTCCCATATCAAAGGCAATTTCTTTGCTTTTAAAACCGTGTGCAACCGACTTTAATATGTGCCTTTCCTTATCAGTAAGAACTAAGCTGCTTTCGTGCGGCTCTGGCTTGGCTTCTTTCTTATTCGTTGCAGCGAACACCCTAGCTGTTATTTCTGGCTGAAGCAACGTTTCGCCTCTAAGTGCTGACTCAATCGTGCGAAATAAGTTTTCCCGACTGGTATCTTTTAATAAATATCCCTTTGCCCCTAAAGAAAGTCCTTTAATCATGAGATCATCTTCGTTATAGGTAGTCAGGATAATGACTGGCGTTTCATTTTGTTTTTCTCTGAGGGCTTTCATAGTTTCCAAACCACTCATTTGTGGCATATATAAATCCAACAATATGACATCCGGTTGGAGTTCTTCGATCAGTTTAAGAGCTGTTGTACCTTCTCCGGCTTCACCAATAACTTCATAGCTGTCATTGGTCTCCAACACCAGCTTTAACCCTTCTCTAACGACCCAATGATCATCGACGATTAAAATCTTGTATTTCATGATAGGTCTCCTTTAGTAAGAGGCGCCTCTATTTTTATAGCTGTACCTTCTTGAACTATACTGTTGATATTTATGTTTCCACCCAGCATCCGTACACGTTCATGCATACCTATAATTCCGTAATGTCCTGTCTGCTTGGCAATAATATCCTTATCAAATCCTTTGCCATCATCGCGAATCTCGATTTCAATCTTGCCTTCGTTATCTAAAATATGAATCCATACGGTATTCGCATGTGAATGCTTCGCTACATTGGTTAAACATTCGCTTATTATAAACAATCCATGTTCGAACAACAGTCTGGGGACGGAAGCTTTAATTTTGATGTTGCGTATTACTCGAATGCTCGTAGCCATAGTAAATCGCTGTATTTCTTCCTCCACGGCCTCTGCAAAATCAACCTCCGAGATGGTTTTCGAACGCAGATTGTCTATAGCTCGTCTCGAATCAGACAATGTTCTTCGCACTTGTGACATCGATTGTTGGACGATCTCCTGAGCCCTTTGCGTACTTCCTTTTGTCAGATGAGCATCAATGGCTTCAAGCTGCATGATTAGCCCAGCAAGCCCTTGAGCCAGCGTATCATGCAGATCACGAGCCATACGTTGTCGTTCATTGGCAATTGTAAGTTCTTCCACCTTTTGATGTGCGGCTTCAAGCTCTTTCAGAACATTTTGCGTGCGGATTCGTGCTTTGACTTGTTTGAGAAAAAGAACCGCATAAGCTACTATAACAACGACAATTAGAAAAAATAGCGGGATGAACAACACAAATTGCCTGCCCTCATTGTGAGAGACCACAGCCACACAAAAAAGCACATAGGAGATCAAAAATACAAGAATAACCTTGAGCGGCTTATAATAAATACCTATACTCTGACCCACCAAAACGGGCATTAGCCCCACCAGTACTATGGAGAAACTGTCAGGTAGAAGAAATGCACTTGCAAAGATCAAGCCCCCTTGTACAACAAAATAAGCCCATGAAAAATATTTTGCAACTCTATGAGCATGCAAGTACAAGAGGATGTGCAATATGATGATTACAGTAAACAAGGAACTTTGCAGCAGATATAAACCACCGAACAAATGTTGAAGAATGACAGACTCACTATAAATTATAAAAATCCATATAATAGTTAATATTTTCGAAATGTCCTTGTTCTCAACTTCACCTGCACTTATTTCCGGATCTAGATTTTGAACCTGTACATTGAATTCATCGTTCATAATTCCCTCCTACAATTCTGAATTCATGCTTTTCAACTTATTAGAGACAATGCCGCTATGAGCAGCTGGTCCATTTCGTTTGAACAGAAATCATGTATAACTTATTTTACAAAAAAACGAAAAGAAAAAAACGTACACACGGGCAGCTTCACTTGTACGTTTGGGCATTGAATACTTTTTGTTCGATACGATCCAATTATACGTCATATAAAAAGCACGCAACAGGTTATCCTGTGCGCGCTTGTCCACTCCCTATTCTTCTTCCAACTCATCTGGTACATCATATTTATTGATATGCGAGGTCATTGCTGCAACAGCTTCGCTGGCATCTGTTGTGGCCGGTACTTCTCTGACCACATCGTCCGTCTGATCACGAAAATTCAAACGATCTGCCTCGATTTCTTTCTGTTGATTGGGTTTCACTTTTCATATCGCTCCTTTCTATTCAAGGGTTTGATCTCGTTCTGTTAACGCGTACAAAGGCACTTCCCGTTCCTCTTCCGGATTGTTCAGCGCATAGATTCGTGCCGTCTCACGTTGTTCGTTCACATGCTGAATGTAGATGGGTAACCCATCGCACAACACATTTGCCATGATGGAAGAGGACGCTATTTCTTGTGCTCTTTGGACATTCATTTAGAAAAAACCTCCCTCGCTAAATAGGTTCGTCTTTACTATGCACGAGGTAAATATTTGTTATACACATTTCATGCCAACATGTCCTTGTCTTATTCTTTTGAATTATGTTGACTGTTTTAAAACGCAATTATGAAAGGATATCATTTGAAAAAATAAATATTATTGTTATTATGGATTGAGAGATTCAGTTAAAACTGCATCTTAAATGAAAGAGAAGGAAAGGAGTAAGGATGGATGTTAAATGTATTAATGGTTAATTTTCCGGCAGAAGGACATGTAAACCCCACGCTTGGGATCACACAAGCCTTTGCAGCACGAGGGGACCAGGTTCATTACATTACAACTGAGAAATACAAGAATAGACTCGAAGCAGTTGGAGCGAAGGTTCACCTGCATCCTGATCTGGTCAGGACTGCTTCCATTGATACCAACACTCCGGCAGGACTGAACGCATTTTTGAATATTCATATCCAGACTTCGATGGACATCTTAGCCATCACTCAGGAGCTGTCCGAGCGTATTCAATTTGACTTGGTGTTCTATGATCGATTCGGAGCTGGTGAATTAGTAAGAGATTATTTGAATATTCCAGGCATTTCTTCATCCCCATCTTTTCTCATTTCAAATCATCTGATGGCTGCCAATCTCTTCCGCTCCGACGCTAAAGTACCGTTTCAGCCTGATGAACAAGTCACATCTTCACTGCATCTCATGAAAGAAAGGTTCGGTGTTGCTCCCAAAGAGCTGGTTCAATTTATGAACAATTCAGGAGCTTTGAATGTCGTATATACGAGCAGATATTTTCAACCGAATGGTGGACAATTTGGGGACGAGCATCTTTTTATTGGCCCCAGCTTCCCGGAGCGCAAAAGAGAAAATTCATTCCCGCTAGACAGACTACAGGGTAAAAAGGTTTTGTATATTTCGATGGGAACTGTTCTAGACCATACTGAGGACTTTTTTAACACCTGCATTGAGGCTTTTTCCGATTTTGAAGGCATCGTCGTGATTGCGGCTGGCGAAAAAGCTAACTTTACGAAAATTAATCCTGCCCCTGAGCACTTTATCATCTCACCCTATGTACCTCAATTGGAGGTATTACGTCATACAGATGTCTTTATTACTCATGGTGGAATGAACAGTGTGAATGAAGGAATTCACTTTAATGTCCCCTTGGTGGTGCTGCCTCAGGACAAAGATCAGCCCATGGTCGCACAGCGATTAACTGAACTTCAGGCTGGCTATCGAATAACTAAAGATCAAATCAATGCACAATCGTTAAGAGATGCCGTACGTGAGGTCGTGTCAAACGCAGCGTATAAAGAGGGCGTACAAAAAATTAATGAAAGCTTCCAGCAATCCGGCGGTACAGAAGAAGCCCTCACCAAAATTGATGCTTATCTTGATGCTTATCTGCAAAATAAGCGCGCCTAAAATTACACAAGCAAAATGGCCACAAAAAACAGGAACCTGACCATCAACGGTCAGGCTCCTGTTTGTCATGCGATTCTATGTGAGAATATCCCATTTCTGGAACGAGGCCAACGTACATTTTCCGCTTGCAAATGCACGAATACCTGTTGATTCCATTCCGGGATACACTCTTCCTGTGAGGACGTATTCACCGTCACCGATGAATATTTCCACAGAGCTTTTATCGACGAAAATCCGAAGCTCCAAACGTCCCTCTTGTAAGCCCAAGGGTACTCTTCTCTCTCCGCCCGGTCCGATACCGGCACGCTCACGGTTAAAACGGAACAGACCGTCATCGGGACGATACGACAGTACCGTCTCCTCTTCGTCGCCCACTCTCAGCTTCAAGCCGAATTCCTCCGTATGGCCAGCCTCGAACTCAAATACCGCCTTCAGCTCGTAGCTATCTCCGGACGTTTCCATAATATGCTCGCCTGTCAGTAAGATATCATGCTGCTCGAACAGATTGGATCGGTAATTCTCCACCTCTTCAAGCGGACGGAACAGCAATCTGTCGTGGTCGATCACCGCTTCCCGCGGAAGACTCATCGCCCCAGCCCAATGGTGCCCCTGCTGGGTCGGCATCTCCGACTCCCACATATCCATCCATCCGATGATAATACGCCGCCCTTGATCATCCAAGGTTGACTGCGGGGCATAGAAATCGAATCCGTGATCTACCTGAGCATACCGCTCTGCCGTAAATGTTCCAGCCTCCGCATTGAAATCACCTATACCGTACATGGTGGAATGCAGATTACGGTATGCTTCTCCCTGAGCAGGCATGCGCTGTGGAGATAGCATGAATACGTGCCGATCGCCGAGCGGGAACAAATCCGGACACTCCCAATTATCGCCGTAGCGTCCGTCACTCACAGCCAGCACATTGACATACGTCCAGTTTCTCAAGTCTTTAGATCGGTAAAGCAGTACAAGCCCGTTCCCTTGGGCATCATTAGATCCAAGCACGACGTAGTAATGATCTTCGTGCCTGAACACCTTGGGATCACGAAAATCTTTGCGGCTGACCCTGTCCGGTATGGCGTCATAACCGATGACCGGGTTGCCCTCCCACTTATCGAAGGTTACCCCGTCTTCTGATACTGCAATCCCCTGCGACTGCTTGTAATCCTTATCTTTGTCGGGCCCGGTTACAACATGTCCGGTATACATCAGGACAAGCTTCCCGTCCTGCTCAACCGCACTGCCGGAGAAGCAGCCATCCTGGTCGAACTCACTGTCTGGAGCCAAAGCAACCGGTAGATAGTCCCACTTCATAAGATCGCGGCTGACTGCGTGTCCCCAGTGCATCGGTCCCCACACCGATTTATACGGATAATGTTGATAGAACAAGTGATACTGCCCGTTATATTGAATGAAACCGTTCGGATCATTCATCCAGCCAAATTCAGCCATTAAATGATAGTTCAGCCGATAATCCGGCCGAAGCATATGCTTGGATTGGGAAATAAATTGATCAGCATTTTCTCTCGTATACACTCTAGTATGTTTGATAAGGCATCCTACTCCTACAGTTATTTAATCGAACCTTGCATAACACCCTGAATAATATATTTTTGGGCGAACAAATAGATGATAATGATCGGAAATATCGTGAGTACCAAACTTGCCATCAATGGCCCATAATCCACTGTGTAGGTTCCATAAAAGTTGTATGTGGACAATGGAAGCGTCCTTTGCTCGGGATCGACCAGAATGAGCGATGGCAGCAGAAAATCATTCCATATCCACAGTACATTGAGAATGGAAATAGTGGCCGTCGTAGGCATCAATACCGGAAACACGATTCGGAAGAAGGTTTGAATCCGCGTGCAGCCGTCAATCAGCGCCGCTTCCTCCAGTTCCTTCGGAATACTCTTTACAAATCCATGATAAATGAAGACGGCCAGCGAGCTACCAAAACCGATATACATGTAAATCAGCGACCATTTGCTGTTCAGCAGATCAAGTGAGCCGTAAATTTTCACCAATGGAATCATGATGGCCTGGAATGGAATAATCATGGAAGCTACCATCAGCATAAATGTATATTGGTTGAACTTGGTATTATTTCTGACAAAATAATGAGCCGTCATCGCCGCGAACAGGGAGATAAACAAGACACTTAACACCGTTATGACCAATGAGTTAGTGAAGGCAGTGATATAATTCATTTTATCAAATGCATTCATATAGTTGCCCATATTGAAGCTCTCTGGTAGCGATAACGGATTCGAAGTGATGTCTATATTATCCTTGAACGAATTAATCAGCAGAAAGACGAACGGTACGATGAACAATATGAGTATGATCGTCAGCACAATGAATTTGATCATGGAGGAAGCGATTTTTTTGCTTGCCATTACGCCTCCACCTCCAACTTCTTGCTAAAATAAACCTGGAGCAGAGTGATGAGAGCAACCATCAGGAACAGTACGAATGCTTCTGCCTGTCCCACACCATAATCACGGGAAAGGAATGCCTTTTCATACACATGCATCGACACCATTTGAGTACTACTGAACGGTCCGCCTTTCGTGAGCGCGAGGTTGACGTCATAGACCATAAACCCACGCTGCAGGGACAAAAATATACATACGATGAAAGAAGGAACCATCAAGGGCAGCACCATTTTCCGCAGTCTGGTCCAGCTGTTCGCCCCATCAATGCTTGCAGCCTCCATAATATCATTCGGTACACCCGTCAATCCTGCAATATAAATGACCATCATGTAACCCGCGTTCTGCCACACGGTTACAATCACGAGTGTCCAGAACGCTTTGTCAGGATCAGCCAGCCAAGTCGTGCTGAGCGCCTGAATATCGGCATGTTGCCCCAAATAGACCAGCACGTTGTTGAAGATGAACTGCCAGATAAAACCGAGTACAATGCCGCCGACAAGGTTGGGCAGGAAAAATCCTGCCCGGAAAATACTCTGTCCTTTTAACCCTTTAGTCAGAACATAAGCCAGCATAAAAGCGATGACATTGATAAGAACAACGGTATAAAATACATATTTGAGCGTCAAGGCGAACGATTTCCAAAACTCAATATCCCGAAAAACGGCCAGATAGTTTTGGATGCCAACCAGCGTTAGTGTCGTGGAAATACCATCCCAATTTGTGAACGTCAGATAAATGCCGTACAAAAATGGAATGATCATTACCGTTATGAAGGCAAACAAGGTTGGTCCGGTGAACAGCAGCCGTGACCGTAGCCGGTTCCATACTCCTTTTTCCGCAATCATGGTGATCCCTCTCTTTGTTTCGGATTTCTCTCTCTATTTCCGGGTAATTTGAAATAAGCCTTATTTTACGCTTTTCCAGTAGTTTTCGATTTCCTTAGCCAGTGTTGCGCGATCGCCCTGCTTCGCCAGATATTTTTGCATGGAAGATCCTAGCTTAGACCAGTGATCGGCCGGCAGCAAGCTCATCGACTGCTCTGACTTGCCTTTTGCAATATAATCCTGAATGGATTTGCCAAGTGGATCGGCCGCAGGCAGTGTAATATTTTTGAACGCTGGGATAATGTTCGCTTTGTTTACGAGGAAATCCTGGCCTTTCGCATCATAGACGATCCAGCTCAGGAACTTCTTCGCTGCCTCTTGCTGCTCCGGCGTACTCTTCTCCTTGTCAATGACAATACGCTTGGAAACAGCGGATGAAATTTCCTGATTGCCGTAGTCATCAGCATTGTTGCTGATGGGTACAGGCAAGAAACCATATTCTTTGTTAGCCGTATCAAAACCGCTGATTTGCGGCCATGCCCAGTTGCCCATGAACCAAATACCAACTTCGCCTTTACCAAGCAGTTCTGGTCCACGCTCATAAGCGCCTGCCAGTGGGGAAGCCTGATCGATATTGTATTTCATCATGACGTCGAATGTATCCATAAGTCCGTTAAATACTGGATTGGTAGCCAAGTTAGCCTGGCCCGCTTTCAGTGATGCCATAAATTTGTCCACTTCAGCCATGTCTTTGTTCTGGCCTGCATAAGCAAGTGGCAAATAATGAGCGCCTAGGGACCAATCCATTGGTGAAATCACCAATGCTTTCTTCCCAGATGCCTCGATTTGCTGAAACAGCTTTTCAAGATCATTTCGGGTTTTAATTGTGGTGGGGTCAAAGCTTCCGCCTACCGCTTTATCAACAACCGCTTTGTTATAGATGAATCCGTAGCCTTCAACAGCCAGCGGAAACGCGTAATTTTTACCGTCAAACGTCGTCGTTGTGGTAGCGTTTTCAACAGTGTCCGCATTCCACTTTTCTCCGCTTAGATCGAGGATACGATCCTTGAATTTCTCCACATCACCTGTATCAAGCATGATCATGGTCGGCGGGTTTCCGGATGCATACAATGCAGAGGCACGCTCAAAAGGCGATCCACCGGCCGGAACCGGCTGGATTTCAACAGTAATGCCGGGATTGTCTTTCTGGAACGCCTTGGCGGCATCCTCCAGTTGTGAAAGGATTTCACCCTTAGAGTTCAAAAGTGTAATTTTCACATTTCCTGAATCCGCTGATCCCCCTCCAGAAGCTGAATTGCCTTCTCCTCCGGAGCTGCCGCATGCAGACACCACCATAACCAAAAGAAGCAGCATTACCATCCATTGAACTCTTTTGAATTTCCTCACTGTTGTCATCCCCCTATTTCTGTAATGGCTCTGAACGCTTAAATAAAACGCTTACAAACGGATTATATGTCAAAGAATCATTCTATGTCAATCGTTTGACATGTTAAACCTTTAACATTCTCTAAAAAAAAATCTGTTCCCCTTGTTAGAGGAACAGATTTCATTCAGGTCGTTGCACGCTCAATCAGTTCAACAGGCAGCCGATTAACAGGCTGTACCTGCTCTCCCTCTGCCTGTCTACGAATCAGCTCGACCGCCAACCTGCCGATCTCTGCAATTGGCTGTCTTACCGATGTAAGTTCAGGCGTCAGCCAGGAAGCAGCGCTCACGTCATCGAAGCCTACAATACGCACATTCTCCGGTACATGCCGTCCGGCGCGGATATATTCTTTCAGCGCAAAGGCTGCAATAATATCGCTTGTTGCAAACACCCCATCCACATCTGGATGTTCATGAACGAGTTTGGAAATCAATCGCTCGTACTCCTTTTGGTCGAACACATTCAGGTCTGTTTGAACGATTACATGCTCGACACTATTCCTGTTCACGACATCCCGGAAAGCTGTGGTCCGCTCATTGGACAGCATGTTCAGCTCCAGATTTCCACATATATGCGCAATTTTCCGGCACCCTTTGCGAATGAGCAGTTCCGTAGCCAGCTCACCTCCGCGATAATTGTCCGAAGATATGTACGGGATTTGTGGATCAATCTGTCTGTCAAATGTCACAATTGGTGAATTCAAATGTCGGTACTCTTCTACTTCCAAGGTATGGCTGCCCATAATGATGCCGTCTACCCGGTTTCGTTTTAACATATCGATATACACTTTTTCCTTCACAGGGTCCATATGCGAATTGCAGAGTAGAACCTTGCACCCCTGCTGATAGGCATAATACTCCACCTGGTTAGCAAGCTCACTAAAGAAAGGATGCGAGACATTGGGAATAATAAGACCGATGATATTGGACTGCTTGCGTAGCAGGGATCGTGCTATTTCATTTGGTTGATAATTAAGCTCTTCCATTGCATCGAACACTTTTTTGCGTGTAGCTTCGCTGATATAGCCCCGGTTATTCATTACACGGGATACTGTAGTGACCGACACGCCCGCTTTTAACGCCACATCATGAATTGTTGCCATATGAACCTCTTTCCGAGCAAAATACATACATATAAACTATACCCCCTCCTCATCTTTTCGACAACCTTAGGTATTATGTGCTTCTCAGACATGAAAACAGCGACAGTTGAGAACTCGTCCTCAACTGTCGCTGTTTCATTAACTACCGTATCCCTTTAGTCTCCGTAACAATCCCAACACCATTCCTTTACATTGCCAGACATATCGCAAATTCCTAACTCGTTGGGTTTTCGTGTACCGATCGATTTTGTTTTATTATTGTTGCTCTCTATGATAGCCCAGTTCCAGTTTCCAGATAAGTATTTGTCTCCGGCGTTATTACCTTGTTTATGTTGTAATACGGTTATGTGCCCTCATCCTGCTTTCCCCGTGATGAAATGCCAATCGCTCCCGTTCGTTGAACCGTTTGCAGTTGAGTGGTTACCACACCGTTACGTTAGAGCTTCCACTACTCTGATATCCTTCTGTTGCTAACACTTGGTAAGACCAGTTGTTCCCCAGATGCATTCCTTTGCTCGCCCATGCGTTCACGTGGTTGCTGAAAGTGATCGTGGAGTTGCCCCCGGTCGGTCTTTTCGTCTGTCGAACACTCCAGTACTGAATAAACGTCGTTTTTTGGCCTTCAATGGAAGGTGCGTCGTATCGCATTGTTGTGTAGATGTCATATGTGCCTCCATCACTGGTCACCGTACCTTTATACGTTCCGGTAGGTCGATAAGTTCCCCAGCTATCCACGACGTAGTATTCGATAAGTGAGTTTCTCGTCCACCCGTAGAGAGCCAAATATCCATTACCAGACGGCGCCCAGACACCGGCATTGTAGTTAATCGTTCTGTTGGGCGATCCAGTAGTCCAGCCTTTACCGACAACAAAATTCCCGGTATCCTTCCATGTTACGCTGTAATTACCGCCTGATCCATTAACAGCATTGACCGTCCCACCACCATCGGTCCAATTTTGCCAATAGTCTGTCGCTGCACTTGAGGTTGTTGCAAACACCCCAAAACTCATGGAAGCTGCAAGAACTACCGTTAACATTTTCTTACTAAACTTAAACATACTTTACCTCCTGAAATTTTTATATTTGCATTCTACACCTGCTTTTCAGTCGATTCTCTGTTGCAGTACATCGCTTATGTGTACCATATTCCGTGTTTTCTTACTTTCACCTCCTTTCTAAGTAAAATTATATAATGATAGCGTTTACATAAAAACTCGACAAATTAAACATTAAACTCTATTATGTTTAGATTTCCTTAAGTTTTATAGAACCCGTCGAGCGTATATCAGGGTTTCTTTCTTCAGATTTTCTTTAGATATATCCTCGTAAAATCCTTAGATTTTTTCGTTACTATTTTTATATCGAAACGAAAAAAATAGGGAGAAAATAAATCATGGAGAAGAAACAAGAAACAAATGAATTTCAATGAATATCTACTTTTTTTGCAAGGTTTCCTCACAAATCCACAACGAGTGGGAAGCCTCATACCTAGCTCTCGATTTTTGGCAGCTAAAGTGGTTGAGTCTGTACCCTGGGATGAGGTAAAGACAGTTGCAGAGCTTGGGTCAGGTACAGGTGCTATCACACGTTGCATGAAGACACAATTAACTGGATCAACAAAAGTGTTATTGTTCGAAAGAGATAAGAAAATGAGAGAGAATCTGAAGGCAGAATACCCGGATTTCGTGTGCCATTCTAATGCTTGCCAATTAGTTAAAAAATTAAATCACGATGACATCGGCCAGCTGGACTGCATTATTAGCGGATTATCATTTTCTAATTTCACGAGTGAAATGCGAGAAACTTTACTTAATCAGATTATGAAGGCACTAAAACCTGGAGGAATTTTTGTTGCTTTTCAGTACTCGTTACAAATGAAAAAAAGATTTGCCGCAGACTTAACTATTGAAAAAATTGAGTTCGTGCCCTTCAATTTCCCTCCTGCTTTTGTATATATCTGTCGCAAAAAAGAGGTGCCATGTAATGGATACAATACTTGTTGTAGCTGACGATTCAGAGATTCAAGACGTTTTTCATGCATATTTGCGCAATGAGGGATACTTTGTCATAAAAGTTGCAGATGGTCTGGAAGCGCTAAATCTAGTAAAATCAATCTCTTTCGAACTGGTCATCCTAGATATTAAGATGCTACGAACGGATAGTATCCAGGCCTGTATTAAAATATGGAAAATGTCTGACACCCCTATGGTCCTCATCAAAGACCTAAGTAAAAAAACTTAAGCCCGAACAAAATATGTTCCTGGCTTAAGTTTTATTTTAGAACCTTTCGATTCAATTTTTCTCGAACTCATGTACTTAGCCCGTTTAACGATCAGCATCTACTCTATGAAAGGAATACCCTGTATATAATGCTTCAGTGATAAATTCATTTAGTGCCTCCAACATATATGCAGGTGCCTCCCTGTCTGCTCCGAACGTCTGTCCACTATCATGAAGAACAATGACAGCTCCCCCCTTTAGCTTGGACAGCAGCCTTTGCTTAATTTTTTGCTTGCCGCCAGAGCTTTTCCAATCACCTACAATAACAGACCAAAGAATCATACGAAATTTCCTCATCAAAAAAAAGTCAAACAGGTTGATAACTCCCCATGGGGGCCGATAGTAAAAGGTTCTTTTCCCAATAATACGATCAATGACGTTGGCCGTTTTGTTTACCTGCTCTCGAACCTTCTTTGGACTCATCAAGGCATTGGACCAATGCACGTAATTGTGGATTCCAACAAGATGTCCTTCACTGTGCATTCGTTGGATTAGATCGGGATATTGCTCTGCTTTTCGACCAAGGACAAAAAAGGTTACCTTGATGTTGTGCTTCTTTAATAAATCAAGCAAAAGAGGCGTATATTCTGGGTCTGGACCGTCATCAAAGGTCA
Organism: Paenibacillus sp. EKM211P; assembly: GCF_011066175.1. Taxonomy (NCBI): domain Bacteria; kingdom Bacillati; phylum Bacillota; class Bacilli; order Caryophanales; family Paenibacillaceae; genus Paenibacillus; species Paenibacillus sp. EKM211P. The sequence continues at coordinate 27,285 of NZ_JAAMNS010000005.1, read as the reverse complement.
AAGCAATGGGCTGCTTGCTCGTTCCTCTTTTATAAACCCCGATTCCAAATAGTCGAACCATAAGGGTTGGAATAATCGTGTAGATGAGTAATCCACTGATGATAATTATGAATGTCTGCTCCATAATCCTGCTCCTTTTTAACAGTAATGAATCAATGCTTGTCTTTCTTTAGGAGCATATATTTATTCCATTGACTCTATTGTTCATTTTCACAATTCCAAAAATAACTTCTAATGACGCAAACGCGGACTCTTTAGGATGGAACCGTTTAGTATTTGTCTTCATTTCCTGAAGAAGTTTTGCATCATTTAGCAATTTCGATAGCCGCTTTGTTAAATCCCGAGATGTCTCTGCATGAATGGCTACACCGGAGCGAACTAAAAAATCGACATTATCCTGTTCTTGACCAGGAATTGGCTTACAAAGTAGCATCGGCAGCTCCATAGCAATCGCCTCAAAAGTCGTGACTCCTCCTGGTTTGGTAATCATAATGTCAGATACGGCCATTAATTCATGAACATAATGAATATAACCTGTTAAATGGATGCGATGTTTGGAACCTTTCAGCTTCTCACTCAATTTAATTCGAAGCTTTTCATTATGCCCACAAACAATGATGAATTGTACAGGTTGAGGCAATTGATCAAATTCCTGAATCGTAGAGCTTCCATCGCCAATCATGCCGCAACCTCCTCCCATCACAAGCACAGTAGGCATATAAGGATCTAAACCATGCTTCTTTGCCGTTTTCACTCTTTCCATGGACTTAGAAAATTGCGGCCGAATAGGAATTCCTGTATCCGAAATCTGCGTCTCTTCAACACCTAACTGAATCAAAGAATCACGAACAATTTTGGAGCCTACGATATATTGATCGGTATAGGGATAGATTACTTTTTTCATTGATTACAGTTCTCCTTATATCGTTTCAAAAAATCAAACCGTGTTGTCTTATTTATTTCATTCATCGTTTCATGCAGTAAAGATCAACTTGAACCACTTCGTTATGATAAAAGTGCCAACGGCTATTATTAGGGCAGCCACGGCTAATTTAGGATCGATTGTATCTAGCAAATTTAATATATGATGTCCAAAGAATTTGCCAAAAGCAAAGAATGTAGTGGTCCAAGCAAACGCGCTCAAATACGAAATCAAAGCAAACTTCTTGTACGAGACACCGTTGAGACCAACAAATACAGGCAGAATATACCGAACGACTGGAATTAACATTCCAAGACACATTGCAATATCTCCGTGTTGCTCAAAAAGTTTCTCTGCTTTCAAGAAATGACGGTTGTTTTGAAACTTGGGTTTGAATTTCTCTCCAAAAATTCTGCCTGCAAAATAAGCAAATGTAATTGCTACAAACAAACCAGCGAGAATAACCATATATACAATCCACGGGTTTAAAACTCCGTTGTTACTCAAAATTCCACCTGTTAGTATAGTTAACTCATTAGGAACCGGAATCCCAAATGGGCCTAGGCAGAAGGCTAGGAAAAAAAACAAATATCCATAATGATCGACTAGCTGTAAGACAATATCGCTAATCATGTTCTAACCTCCTCGTTATGTCGATGAGAGTATATTAGTATAAAAATCTTAGGAGATTATAGGGATATTTCTAAAGAAATTCTAAAGTAATTAACTGTTTCTTCTTATAAAAAAGCCTTACCAACTTGATTGGTAAGGCTTTTTGGGTTGGATAACATAGACTTTAAGCCTTCCATAGATGAATTCTTTAGATTTTCTTTAGAAATATACTCATAAAATCCTTAGTTTTTTTCAATATGATTTGTGTATATAAACCGTAATGGAGGATAATCAGTTGAAACTCAATGAAAATCTTTTATTTTTGCGGAGCTTTATTCACAGTCCAAAAAATGTGGGAAGTGTTATACCAAGCTCCCGGTTTCTGGCGACCAAAATGGTTAAACAAGCGCCTTGGAACGAGGTTAGGGCAGTCGCAGAGCTCGGTTCGGGTACTGGTGCCATCACACGTTGTATCAATACCCAGGTAAGTGAGGCAACAAAAGTGTTATTATTTGAGATGGATGAGACGTTGAGGAATAATTTACAGACAGAATATCCAGACTTCTCCTGTCATCCGAACGCTGAACGTTTAGTAGACGCAATGAAGCAAGAGAACATTCAGCAGTTGGATTGTATTTTTAGCGGACTACCTTTTTTTAATTTTGAACGTGAATTGAGAGATACCTTGGTTGAACAGATTTATAAAGCTCTCAAACCTGGAGGCCTATTTATCGCCTTTCAATATTCACTTCAAATGAAAAAGCAGCTTTCCGAAAAATTTATCATCGAAAAAATTGATTTGGTGCCTCTCAATATCCCTCCTGCTTTCGTTTACGTTTGTCGTAAAAGGGAAACGATGTAAACGGTGGAATGAACGTGGGCTGATTATGGATAACAATTTAATATGGCACCTTTAATATCTTAATTCTACCAATTTTTAAAAAAGGAGCAGTCAGTAATGAATACAATCCTTGTTGTGGATGATGACTCCGAAATTCGAGATGTCATTCATGTATATCTACGCAATGAAGGATACCAGGTGATTGAAGCGGCTGACGGGGAGGAAGCTCTGAATGCTATAAAGAAAACATCAATTCATCTGGTTATCCTAGATGTCATGATGCCACGAATGGACGGGATCAAAGCATGTCTTAAAATAAGGGAAATCTCGAATATTCCGATTATCATGCTATCAGCCAAAGAAGAAGATATTGATAAAATCAATGGGCTGACTACCGGGGCCGATGACTACATGATCAAACCGTTTAATCCGTTAGAATTGCTTGCTCGCGTAAAAGCGCAGCTACGGCGTCAGTCATTAATAGGAAAAGAAGAATTTAATTCGCTTATCCTTATTAAGGACCTGGTGATTGATAAGAGTAAACATTCGGTAAAGTTAAAGGGGAATGAAATTTCGCTGACTCCTCTAGAGTTTTCTATCCTGATCTTGCTTGCCAGCCACCCTGGACAGGTTTTTAGTTCAGAGCACATTTACGAAAATGTATGGAAAGCGCCATACGGGTTCTCTGACAATACGGTGATGGTTCATATTCGTAATTTACGAGAAAAATTAGAGCAATTCCCAAGAAATCCACAATATATTAAAACGGTGTGGGGAGTTGGCTACAAAATTGAATGAACATATACAAAAGCCAAAACGAAAAAAACGCATCCAGGTCAACATTTTAATCAGGATGGTGCTGAGTCTCATTATCGCTATTGCTATAAATGATATTCTCATTTTACTTTTCCTGGAAATTAGCAATGTCATGGAATGGCATTGGTTTCGCAATTTTTTTACTTATCTTCTTACCCCCTTGTTTATGGTTACGTTTATCTTTACTTTTTTAGTTTTGACACGACGAATCGTTAGAGACTTAATTACATTGGAGCAAGGGCTTCAATTTATTTCTGAAGGCAATTTACATTATCGGGTACCTGTGGTTCGGCAAGATGAACTTGGACGGGTCGCGCACAACATCAATCGAATGACCGAACGTTTAGAGCAGCAGATTGTAAAAGAACGTGAAATAGAAAAATCCAAGATGGAGCTGATCACTGGTATTTCACATGACTTGCGTACGCCTCTGACCAGCATTATCGGCTATATCGAGCTTTTAAGAACAGACTCATATCAAAATAAAGATGAATATACGCGCTTTGTTCAGAACACCTATAACAAAGCGATTCATTTGAAGAAGTTGCTGGATGACTTGTTTGAATATACAAGGCTCACTTCGGTCGATACCCATTTAAATCTGAGAAGGATCAATTTATTTCAACTTTTGGATCAATTGTTGTTCGAGTTCGAACCCATTGCTCAAGAAAACGGTGTATATATCGTAAAGGATATCGGTGATTCCTCGATCATTACCTCCGTTGACAGCGATAAAATGGCCAGAGCAATCGATAATCTTCTCATGAACGCCTTAAAATATTCCTTAAAGCCGGGAGGCATTTGCATTCGACTGCAAGCAACTCCTGAGCAAATTACGATTGAGGTCGAAAATGAAGGAATTCCTCTCACGCAAGATCAAAAAGAGAAGCTGTTTGACCGTTTTTATAAAGTTGACCACTCAAGAAGCAGCGAAGGTATCCAAACAGGAGCAGGGCTGGGGCTTTCCATAGCAAGGAATATTGTTGAGTTACATCAAGGCACCTTAACGCTCAATCACACCAATAACACATTTATATTTCAGTTGAACTTACCTACAGATAGAAGCTTCAGTTCATAATCACTAAAAAGCATGAAAAAGCGGATGGATATTCAAATGGGAACATGTTTAATTGCACTTGGCGTTCCAACAATGTCAATTTTACTAACGATGGCAAAATGGAGCTTGGCTTAACGAGTTCTGCATACAATAAATTTGACTGCAGAGAATATCGATCTACGAACACTTACGGATATGGCTTATACGAGGTCAGCATGAAGCCTACTAAAAATATAGGTACCGTATCTTCCTTTTTCACGTATACGGGACCTGCTCATGGCACGCAATGGGATGAAATAGATATTGAATTTTTAGGTAAAGGCACGACCAAAGTTCAATTCAACTATTATACAAATGGGATCGGTGGTCATGAGAAGGTTATTGATCTGGGCTTTGATGCATCGAAAGGCTTTCACACCTATGCCTTCGATTGGCAACCAGGATACATTATGTGGTATATTGACGGGGCTCTAAAACATACAGCAACTACAAACATACCGAGCACGCCAGGCAAGATTATGATGAATTTATGGAATGGTACTGATATCAACGACTGGCTAGGTCCGTATAATGAAGTGAATCCGCTATACGCCGAATACGATTGGGTAAAATGCACGAGCCATTAGCCTGTAATATAAAAGCAGCCCTGAGTGGCTGCTTTTTTGATACGTTTACTCACCTTGTTTCGGCCATAAAGATAATCGCTGAAGTCTATTCAAGGCTGGCGATCCCCGATGCGTAGCTTGAATATAATCAAGTGTTTAATAAATTCCACAGTTTACCCCCATACATTTGCAAGCAAGTGGTTTATTTAGCATCTAACTGTAAGTTCAACAGTGTATCAAAATTTTGAATAGAAGAATATTGCTTTCTCATCTTTGTATTTTGAGTTTGAATAGAGCATAGTATCCACTGCTCGAATTTCAAATCCATTCTTCAAATAAAATCGGCAAGCGAGTAAATTAACATCCTGAGTTTCAAGCGTAAGTCCCTTCATACCTTTTGTAATGCCCATTCCTTTGCCTTCTTAAGCAATGCAGTCCCTATTCCTATTCCTCTGTTATTCTCAAAACGATTAGTTTGTCGATGGAAGCAAATTGGGGTTCGTCTATTGTTCCGAGTCTTATATGTCCTAAACATTCCCCTTCGGATTAGTCTAAAAAAGCAATGTTGTTATTGTTATCAATATATTCATCAAGCTCCTTGTTCTCAGGGTATTTTGACTCATATGGTTGTTCAAAAAGCTCCTCTTGATAACTCCATTCTCCGTTTTCTAATTTAGAAATAAGCCTTCCTATAGACATGAAAGGATAATCTTTTAGTTCGTAATCATCCTTGTTTTTAAATGTCATTTCAACAATTTCAATTTCTCTATGTTTTTCCAACCATATCTCCCTTTTTTCTTTTGATATTAAGGTGTATGTTTATGTAATTATAGTAAATAATTAAAACATACTGAAAGGTGAATTCAGACCTTGAACGTGCCTAATTGATTTGATCTCTTGTATCAATTTAGACACGCTTTTGATTTTGCTACTTTATCTACATAGAATTTCAATTGCTGCACTTGAACTATACTTCCAACTTAGAAACCATAGATGCTTAATCCACCGTCCACCAGTAAGGTTTGCCCAGTAATATAATTTGCTGCATCAGACGCTAGAAAAACAACAGGACCAACAACTTCCTGAAGTTGGCCAATCCGACCGAGTGGCGTCCTGTCTTCAATCTCTTTCAGGTACGCTTTATCACTAAGTACTTTCTCCGTAAAGGTGTTCTAATGTACTAAGGCCCTACGGAATTCACGTGAATGCCATATTTCCCCCACACCAGCGCTAGAACCCTCGTCATATGGATTATCGCTGCTTTGGTAGCTCCATAAACAACCCCAGTTCTTAATGCGGTATGTCCGCCAACCGATGATATGTTAAAGATTCGTCCACCCCCATGGTCTTTTATATATCTGCCCGCGATTTGCGATGCCAAGAACCCATTTCAAGTTGGTCTGTACAATAGTATCCCACTGACTGTCTGTTACACCTAACGCAGGGGTTCTAATATTCATCCCTGCGTTATTAACCAGAATGTCCAGCCTTTCTACACGAGAAACTAATTCCTCTATTGCTCTTTCAACCTCTTGACGATCTGTAATATCTGCCGGAAGTATATAAGCTTCTGCTTTAGTATAATCTCGGATAATAGATGCGGTTTCTTCAAGAGCTGATTTGGTGCGCGGGACAAGTGCTACATTCGCTCCAGCTTCGGCCAACCCGACAGCGATGGCTCTACCAATGCCTCTGCCTGCTCCGGTTATAATAGCAGTTCTCCCCTGCAAAGAAAAAGATGGTAGGTACACGTTCATTTCCTCCTAATTTTATTTTTTTGTTTTTTTCAATACGCTTTTACACTAGGGATAATGAACTATGCTCACTAAGAAAAATTACTCCCCATATTAGACCAAAAACAGGAACTAAAAAATTGACGATCATGGTCGGCCGATAACCAGTTCAATTGGCTTTTCTTTTTTTAATGTGTTGAAGAAAAGATTCGATGGTAGCTGATTTGAGAAATCAACATAAGCATTATTCCACCTGGTATGACCCGCAGTTTTCATTAATACTCTGGCCCAAGTGCTGTCGAGCCGATCCGAATAAACAGGTAGGAAGCCCCCCAGAGCCCGACAATTTAACCAGCATGGTAAAACTTTCTTTCCCCCTTAGCTCTTCCTTTCTTTATCCCTCTTCTCAATTCATTTGATGATGGTTATTTACGAATTGCCTTCATTATATGGTATGATTGACTATAGATAAAATTGAGGTTTGACAGACAATTATCATTTTTTCCAATACATAGTTAGACTAGGAAATGGAACTTAGGACTATTATTACATTTTAATTTTTTTCGAAATAGGAAGTTATACAGAAGCTACCTCAATCCTAGGCTATACTCAATTTACTCTGATATCTCATATACAGACACTTGAAAAAGAGATCGAGAACTGTCCAATTTTGCGAACAGAATTTTATAGCTTACTCATTTAGGTAAAGAATTACTGCCGTTAGCAGCCAATTTGCTTCTACTCATGAGCATATAAAGATCATTCGAAATACCCAAGAAGCAAAAAGCGTCTTAAAAATAGCTGCACCCCGAATCTTGCATTTCCTAAGGGCAATGCTTCCTCACTGATGTACTACAACTGCATTTTATCCTTTCAATTTTCCTCCTATCCCTTCGTCTCTAAAATATAAACTGGACAAGGAGCATATAGAGCAGTGTACCGCTAGCAATAGAAAATAACATATCTCTTTTCCAATAATGAAGTAAAATAATAGTAATGATTGAAATTAGCTCTGGTGACCCGTGGTTGCCAGAAAAAAAAGCAACGTCTCTAACGCTATAAACAACAAGCAGGCCTATTGCTGCTGAGGGAAGCGCGGTACCAAGGTATTGGACATACTTTGGCGAGGGGCGTCCTGCTGGAAACAAAATAAAAGGCATGAATCGGGTCATCATGGTACCCAAAACAACCCTGCTAATAGTGATGATTTTCTCCAACAAAGTCATCGTCACGTCATTTCACCTGCTCGCTTACTTTAATTTGGCTCGCATACGAGATAGAACGATAAGCAGTCCCAACATTGATGGAATGATAAAAAAATTCTCACTATTAAAGATAAGCAGGCATAAAAAGGAAATTGCTAAACCGAGCAATGCACTGTGATGTGTACTTTCCTTCATCCATTGCTCCATAAAGATGACAACAAAAAGTGCAGTCATAACAAACTCGAGTCCTTCCATATTGATCGTAACTAGAGGTCCAAAGAATCCGCCGATTGCGGTACCAATTACCCAATAGCTATGATTAAGCCAGGTAACGAAAAACATGTACCATCCTTTATCCCTTCTTTAAGAATATCCGCTGTGTAATTAATGGAAAAGGACTCCTCGCACATCCCAAAATTAAATACACCTTCTTAAAGCTTGTTCCTTTAAATTTTTTCCAGCATAGATACCGTAAAATAAGTGCCGTGCGTTCACCATCAAGGTTAACAGCAGTGCTCCTACTGGATTAAATGGATCAATAAGTAAATTTACTTCAAAAAATTCCTTTATCGTAAAAAAAGGCAGAGCCATCAGAATCGCATACTCGGCACCGAATCCGAACAAGTTCATTAAATCAACTAAATCGTCCACTTTACCGCTCTCTCACCTTATTGCTCGAATATGATATCTCATATGGATTTTTGGCTCCGGGCACCAAACTTCCTCCGCAACGGGAACTTGCCGATTATCTGGATGTGAATTTCACCACAATTACGCGTGTATACAAGCTGTGCGAGCTTAAGGGATTAATCTATGGGGTAACCGGAAATGATATTTTGTTTCAACCAATGCAGCGCGTTCGATAACCATTTCGAAAGATCCGTGTTTAAAAGACTCTATTGACCTTGGCTTCGTTACCCCATTCGAGCAGACTAATGCTCTGGTTACAGATGTTGTAAAGAGTGTGGTGCAAAAGAGCTATCTAGAACAGTTATTGAACTACAATGATCCTTCTGGAATCCCTCATCAGAAGCTGGCTACGCTTAATTGGTTGAAGGATTGGGGTATTGCATCCAGTTGCTGGAAATGGACTGGCGACTGGTTATTTAGTTTTTTTGAATGCGAATTGAGTTATAGTAAGTAATGTAGTCTCGAATGGTCCCTTCGACGATGGGCGTCGTCGTACAGGTTAATCCTTCGAGATAGAACGTTTCAGACTTTAGTGTGGAATGAGACGATTCGATAGGGACATTTTATCAGCGGGCATACCTTTGCGGGACATGCTCATGGTAATGCCTTTTCCTTCTACAGCCTCTTGATATGCCTGAGATGTGTAAACACTGCCCTGATCGCTATGGAGCATCATACCTGCTAGAACGGGTAACTGATTGAGTGTGTCCAGTACAACCCCTGTGTCTTGTTTGCCAGATATACTGTATGCCACAATCTCTCCATTAAACAAGTCCAAGATACTCGACAGGTACAACATTTTTCCGCCAGACGGCAAATACGTAATATCTGCATGGAGGCTCGGCCTTAAACTGGCGCTTTAATAGATGTTCTGCTAAGTAAGCAGGCTGCCCTGTAGCTCTGTGTTTCTTTACCCTGACACGACATTGCAGTCCCTGGCGCTGTATAATCCTCTACACGTATTTGTGATTAATCTTATGCGCTCTTCGAAGCAGTGCCGTGATTTTCCGGTAACCATAGCGAAATTTTGCTGCCTGCAGAGTTCGCCAACCATGTAAACCTTGGATGTGCTCCCATAGACGGCTTTCCAGCGATAGTAGATGGCACGAGGAAGCCCAATCCATGCACAGGACTAAGTCACACTAACCCCCCCCCCCCCCGGATAGACTCGACCCACTCTACTACAATCTTTGGTGACTCCCCCTTTCCATCTCCTCGAACTTTTTTAGTGGATCTAGTTGTTGCTTCAAAAACCGATTTTCATCCTTTACCTTTTAGAGTTCAGATGTATATTCGGGTCCTTTGCCGTAGCTATATTGTTTACCGACTGGCTGATCCAACCGGTTCCATTTACCTCTGAGATACCATCTCATTCAGATTTTCACTTCTACTCGGTAGCTAACTCTTGTTGCCAACGCAAAAACACCTCCAAGATTGTCTCCATATCTTACGACATGGCTGCATTCTCTTTAAGGTGTTTAATTTGTCTCATGCTTTGGGGTCAGCACCAAACATAGATTGAACCTAGAAGGTACTCCAATATCTAGCCTCGAAATTACACGGGAATCATGCGAAAAAAAGGTACAGTCCCTCCATATTCCGAAGGGACTGTACTTTTTGTTCATGCGATAGACTTCTTCCTTAGACTCAAATACACAGCCTTCTTCTGCAGCATTGATCGTCTCTTGAAGAGGCTTAATTTAATAACAGAATTACTTGGGGACTTCCATCAAATCCCGTTGTTGAATGAGTTGTCCTAGTTCCATTTTGATAATATGATCCGCCACATTGAAATATCGGTCATCATGAGTAATCGCAATAATCATTTTACCTCTTCTTTTCAATTCAGGAAGCAAGTCCATATAGAAAAAATGTCTGAATTCCGGATCCTGATCTGCAGCCCATTCATCAAAGAGGCAGAACGGCTTATCTTCGATATAACTGATCATGAGGGCCAATCGCTTTCTTTGACCGGTAGATAGTTTTGTCGTACTGAATGCCTTGTTATGGATGTGGAGCTTGTCCTCGATCTTTAATAATTTTAGATACGTATGGATCTCCGCTTCCTTCTCCCCGCTATCGATTCCGTAAAGCTTATCGAAGATATAAAAATCGCTAAATATTGTTGAAAAATATTCACCTAATGATTCCGAGACGATCTCCTTACCCTGTAACTGAATACTGCCTTCCGTTGGACAATACAATCCCGTAATTAGCTTGGCTAAAGTCGATTTACCGCTTCCATTGCCACCCGTTATAAATGTAATCTCACCAGCCCGAAACGTATAGTTTATCGGACCAACTGCAAAGTGATCCTGATTTGTTGTCGGGTATACATACGCTACATCTTTCAATTTCAACGCGAGGCTAGACGTGTTAACTGCTATTCGCTTAACATGTTGATCAGAATCCGATGCTGGTATTTGCTTAAGTATGGCATTTACTCTTTTCCAACTCACATTGACCTGAACGATATTGGGAATCACATTTAATATCCCATGGATAGGTCCCGTCATATACAGAAGTACAAAGACATAACTTCTTAAGTTTCCACTTTGAAATTCCTTGAAAACAATAGGAAACATAAAAGCCACACTTCCAAGCGCCAGCGTAAACAGCAACTCGCCCATGACATTGACATTTATAAATTTCAATGCAGCTTGTTTTTTCTTTTCTCGATAGATAGCAGACGTCTGATCCATGTCCAGTTGGAACTCTTTCCTCTTTTTCGAATTTAACCTTAACTCCTTAAATCCGCTATCCAAATCGTTTATAAACTTCAAAAATACATTTTGGACATCCCTACTGGCTTCCATTAGCTTACCGGCCGATCTTCCCGCCAAAAAGTAAAGGCTCGCTATGAAGAGTATAATGCAGAGGCTCAGAAGTAATCCATATATGTTAATTACTCCTAAATAGATGAAACAGCATAGTAACGTTACGAAGCTAGCCACAGCTTGAGTCACGAAATTGGCGACATTGCTGATCACCTCCGTATCGTTATTCATAGCGGCATGTATTTTACCTTTGTCCATCTTCTCTATTTCCTCATAGGGACTATTTAGTATTTTATTTAATAATGTCGTCCTCAGCGAGTAAACCAAATCATTTGTCAACTTAACAAGCTTCGTACTCGATATTTTGAGTCCGATGATATAGATGGCAATCCCCAATACAAAGAATATAAAGAACTGGAATTGAAAACCCGCTCCTCTCCCAAGGCTTTCATTAATCATAAATATAATGAAGGAATTTCCTAAACCGCTCAAAATACTGAATAAAATAATACTTAAATACGGTTTAGCATCATGTTTCTTAAAAAGCTGCGTCAATATCAGATTGATATACATCAGCACTCCAAAGATTACAACGCCCCAAACCGCAGCTAATAAGGAACTCGGTGCCCATACCTGAACAAAACTCCATGTTACTCCATTAAAAAAGGTTTTTGGTGCTTCATACAGATAATATCCGATAACCCCTAAAACCAGTAATGACAACAGCAATGTTACAAATTCTTTTAGGCCAATTCTGTTATATTTTCTTTTACCCGAGCGCAGTTGAAGAATCACGAAGCTGATAGAAATTATAGAACCAAGCATGCCTAGAAAGGTCATTAACATGATTGCTGTTGCCGTTTTATCAAGGCTTTGATAAGTATCACCCGATAATGACATGATTTCAGATCCGTTTAACAGCTCGGCGATTCCGTTTGCAATATCTGCCGTATAGGATGAGTTCATATTGGCTAGCACTGCAATACCCATTAGTTTCTGCTGATTCAGCAGCATGTAAGAAGAATAGTTCGGATTGTTTCCCCCATGCGAAACTTCTTTTTTATTCTCATTTACATACCACCCGCTTGCATAGGTTTCCCCACTTTCATTTACCGTCGCATTCATATCCGGTTCGTGGGATTTACGGATCAAATCACGATCGAATTCAGTAGAAGACGTTGCACCTGTATGAATTTTCAACCAAGTCTCCATGGCATTCGCATTGGCAATAAAATAGCCTGCCGGCGTATTTCCTCTATACATCGGCGCTTCATACGGTCTAGCCTTGAGGAAACTTATCTTATAGCCTTTAGAAAAATCCTTCAAAGCAGCTTCTTCTCTAGATAAGTATATCTCTGTTAACCCTAGCGGATTCAGAATATGTTCTTGCATGTACTCCTCGAAGGGTTGCCCCGATACCGTTTGAATAAGATAGCCCAATACATCATAATTGATTGTTGCATAAGAGAATTTGTCCCCTGGAGGGGTATCCAATTCAATGCCAACCAGTGTTTTTACCGTTTGTTCCAACATATCCTCGGTTTCACCAGGAGGAATATCTGCTATCGTTTTAAAGGGAATACCGCTGATATGATGCAAAAGTTGCTCGATAGATACCTTCTGTTCCGTCCCTTTGTACTTCATCTTCAGCCACGGAATATACCGATCAATCGGATCCGTGCCATGAATAAGGCCTTCTTTCTCCATCTGCAGAATTGCCAATGCCGTAAATGCTTTGCTGTTCGAGCCCAGCTCAAATAGCGTTTCAGGGGTTACTGATTGGGAGGCTGACACGTCAGAATACCCAAATCCCTTCTTGTAAAGAGTGTGGTCTCCTTCGGTAATGACAACAGAGGCACCAGGTATATTCCCTTGATTCATTTTTTCTTGCACGAATGTTTCGATGCGACTGATTTGCGTGCTCGACAGCTCAGCCTGTGGCATCGCCTGTACAGGAATCACTAGAACGGACAAGAGTGGCATCATTATCCATATGATTCTTATTATCTTTTTCATCATGTCCCTCCCATACCTCAGCAAACAGAATATCCAGGTCGGCCTGCTCTAAATCTATGGCATCAAAATCAGAAGGCGTAAATTCTCTGGCTTCTTTGTTACAACAATGATCTAATAGCCTTTGAATCTGTGCGATAAATTCAGCCAATAATTGCGCAACCGTTTCTAATTTAAATTTATTACGACTATACTGTATCGAAATGCTCAATTTGCCTTCGATGATGATGACATTAATATCCATTAAACTCGTCAGGTGATTCGCTCCATCCGACTCATTCCCAGAATCTTCCTTCGCGGAAGCAAATACCGTTTGATTCAACGAAGCACCTAAATCGCCTAAGTAATTAAACCGAATGTGTTTATCCGAATTTTCATCAATCTCGTTTTGCATATACGTAATAATTCCGTAGTCGAGGCCTTTCTTCGGAACATGGCGGATCTGTTCTTTTAATCCTTTAATTTGTGAACTTAAGCTGTCACTTTCGACATACAAATTAACAGGATACATACTTGTAAACCAGCCTATGGTCCTTGATATGTTCACTCGATTCGAAATTTCTTCTCGTCCATGCCCTTCTAATTCAAAAGTGACTTTTGATTGCCCCGTATTTTTTGTCGCTGCGAATACCAATGCAATGAGCAATAATTCATGGGCTTCCGTACCGTAAGCTGCATTTGCACTTCTTGTTAATCGTTGGGTGTCTATCTCGTTAAGTTCGCCTTGAAGAATGGCGCATTGGTCTATTCGATCTGCTCCCCGATCATAATCAACCGGATATACGGCCCGATCTCTGCACACTTGCCTCCAATATTCCCGTTCTTCTGCCTGAATGTGATCTCCATAGTTCTGCATCTCTTGGTTCCAAACCTGTAAGGCGTGAGTTTTCGGTGACAGCTCTACAGGCAAACCATTGCGTTGTTGCTGTACGACTCGATTCAAATCTTCTACCAATATCGTCCAGGAAACCCCATCCATAATTAAATGATGTGCCGTGATTAATAGACGATCCCCTCTCACGGGCCCCAAGTGAATTAGAACCGCTTTTAACAGTACATCACGAGTAATTGACAAAGATGACTTCAACTGGCTTCCGATTACGCTCATTTGCACATCTTGCTGATCGTGTAATTGGTCACGGATGTCTACTTCATTGATGCGGAATTCATAATCATCCCTTAGATAACGACTGTTGTAATACAGATGATCTAACTTTTCATCATAGTTCATACGCAATGCATCATGGTGTCGGATTAATTCACGAAACCCTTGTTCAAGCATTGCGCATGTCACTTCTGGATCGATTTTTAGTAATAGCGACTGATTCCAATGATTGGAGTTGCTGAAATGTTGAGCGAAGAACCACTTCGCAATAGGATTGAAACCTATCTCTCCTTCAACTGGTCCTTGTTCCGCTTCAGAAACTTGTTCCGATTTTAAGTAAACTGCCATTTCTTCTATAATCGTATGTGACATCAGTTCTTTTACTTTAATTACCCAGCCAGAAGCGTTTAGCTTATTGGCTATTTGAATCGCTTTTATAGAATCACCGCCTAGCTCATAAAAATCATCCGTCATTCCTATTCTTTCAACATTCAGAACCTCTTGGATCACCTTGACAAGAATTTCTTCCTTCTCATTCCGGTAAGCCACATACTCCATCTGTCCGCGATCTTGAGGTTCTGGCAACTGGCGGGTATTCACTTTCCCATTCACCGTCAATGGAATTTGCTCCAGTCGTTCCATGAAAGCCGGAATCATATAGCCAGGCAAAAATTGCCGAAGATGATTTTTAATCTCTCGATCCGAGATTGCTCTGAGCGATGTGTAGTAAGCATAAAGCTGCTGTTTTCCTTGCTTATCCTCCCTATTCACTACGACGGCATCATAGATACCGTTCATTTTCAATAATTGCTCCGCAATCTCTCCTAATTCGATGCGATGGCCTCTAATTTTTACTTGCTCTTCTCCCCGGCCAATATACTCGATATTCCCGTCTCTTCGGAATCTAGCTAAATCCCCTGTTTTATACATGATACATCCATCGTGAAAAGGATTCGGAATAAATCGTTGTCTGGTTAATTCCGTCTGATTCATATAACCTCTCGCTACACCATCTCCGGAAATATAAAGTTCTCCGGCAAAACCAACGGGGACTGGCTTATGATTTTGATCCAATATATAGATTTGAACATTATCAGCAGGCTTTCCGATAGGGACCGATCCATTCGTATCCATATCCGCCTGAAAGCGGTAGATCATACAACCTACCACCGTTTCCGTTGGGCCATATTCATTATAAATTTCCAGCCCATTATTGAAATTTCTGTGTATTTGAGCGGCAAGACTGCATTTCAGATCTTCTCCGCCTACAATAAAGCGTTTTACTGTAGAACTTTGGTAATCGGTATCTTTAAGTAATGACAGGTGAGAAGGCGTCAATTTGAGAATGTTCGTTTTGTTTTCCCTTAGGATTTTGTACAGCACAAACTCCGATCCATCGTCATCATAAATATGAATTTGATTCCCATTGATTAACGGGGTAAAGAGCGAAGTAACTGTTAGATCAAATGAAATGGAAGAGTACAGCGCAAAGGCCTCATCCCAATGGTTAATATACATTTTTCTAGCCCACCAAATATAATTCGTCAGCCCTCGGTGTTCAACCATTACCCCCTTAGGAACTCCCGTTGAACCGGAAGTATAGATCACATAAGCAAGATCGTGAGGAGTATTCCATTGCCCTAAGTTCCCTGATTCTCCAGAATATAAATCCGGATTGTCCAGTTGTACGATTTCCCCTTTGAAATCAAATCTCTCTTCTATATCCATATTGGTCAGAATAATAGATATTTGAGAGTCTCTAAGCATATAGTTTATTCTTTCTATTGGATAGGCACTGTCTATAGGCACATACGCTGCCCCAGCCTTGATTACACCCATAATTCCAATGACCATTTCCAGAGAATGCGTGACCACGATTCCTACCCGCGACCCTTTTTCAACGCCGAACATTTGCAGCTTTCTAGCCAATTGATTTGCCTTTGCATTTAATTGCCAATAGGTCAATTTCTCATCTTTAAAAGTTAGAGCAATCCGTCCCGGGCTTCTGTCTACCTGCTCTTCGAATAGAATTCCAATATCCCTGTTGCAAGGATATATTGCTTCTGTTGCGTTAAAATCATAAATTAGCTTTTGTTTTACAGGACCCTGGACCACATCAATCTTTTCTATTGGCTGACAAGGTTCCAATACCACGCAGTCAATCAGGGACATCAAATACTCCCAGAGATCAAGAATTTGATCATCGGAATACACGGAGGTTAGATAATCAAATGCCAGAGTAAATTTTCCTTCTTGGTTCCATTCGTCAACGACCATTTGAAGCTCGTAAGGTTGGCTGCCGTTATATTGTTCGACCAATTCCACTGACATTCCGTCTACATCATAGTCAATCGAAGTGTTGTAGAAATTAATACAATGTTTGAACAAACTGTTATAACCCTGTCTTGTTAATGTCAAGTCCTTTACCAATAAATCATAAGGAAACTTATGATGCATGAAGCATGAGGAGATTTCTTTGTGAACGTCTTTCAACAATTCATGAAATGGCAATCCCTTCTTCATGTCATACCTAAATGCCATGGTACCGGTATACATACCAATAACTTCTTTGTCCATTTTGGTTGGCCGATTGAGTAGGGGGATTCCGATTACAAGCTCTTCCTCAGCCTGCATGGTACTTAAATACGTAAAAAATAAAGCAATAAAAAATGTATTTACTGAGCAGTGATGGCGATCTGCGAATGCTCGAATGATAGATGATTTCGTATCATCCATGAGAAATACCTGTCTTTTCCCTTTGATGTTCTCATGAACAGACATAGTCATGCTCTCAGGAATATTCATATATTTATCATTCCAAAACGCTTGATCCTTTAAAAATCTTTTAGACGCCAAGTAGGCCTGCTCTCTTTCAATAAATGAAAAGTAAGCATCATCAAATTGTTCATCGGCGTTGATGTTTCGTACATACTGTTCATATGCACTGCATATCTTTTTTCCAACAAGACCAAAAGACCAGCCGTCTGAAATTAGATGGTGCATTTTAAGAAATATACCGTTTTCATGGTCACTTATTTTAAACATAGCAACATAATATAGAGGGGCACTCGTTAACAGAAATGGCTTTTGCATTTCTTGTTCAGACCAACTGAAAAATTCCTCTTTGGCGTTCGAATAAACACTAAAGTCCAAAAAATCAATGGAAGCTGATGTCACTTCGAGATATTGAACAGCGCTCTCCTCTCTCTCAACAAATCGTAAATGAAAGGCGCTATTACTCTTCACCACGTGCTGTATACTCTGTTCCATCTTCTGAAAATCAATCGGCCCGTTCAGCTTTAAGTAACCGCCAATGGAATACAACGAGCTATTATCATATACATTGGACATATACCAAATTCTTTTTTGCGGGTGAGATAGTGGATATTCCCGTCTCTCCATCACAATCTCCATCTTCCATCCTCCTGATCTACTTAATGCGAACATCACAGCCACACACAACGATTACCGCCCTATTCATTCAAACTGCTCTAGATATTTCAACACGATCTCCCCCACATTATCTACATAAGGTGGCAGCAAAACGGTTTCATGATCCCCAGGTGTTTCGTAATATTCCAATGAACCTTTAACCATCTTTCTCCATAACTCTTCTTTGAATAACCTATGCTGGTTGTCGTATGCCTTTATGACAAGCGTAGGTGCACTTATAAATCCAAGATAAGCATAATTCGAGCGAACCGACAGTTCTTCCCCGAAAAATTTTCGAATCGTGTTTCTTTCTTTCAGAATTTCCAACTGACGATCTTTAGAAATTGGCTTGGCCTTTGGAATTAGATTCATAAAGGTTTCCATGGTGAACATTTTTTCTTTACGACGGATTTTGCGCAAAACTTCAATGACATTCAGAATACTTCGATACAAGAAAATAGATTTCCTCAGTCGATCCTCGATGAAGGCTTCTTCATCCAGTTGAAGCAACGCTGTAACCTTATCGCCTTGCAACTCCATGATATTCACAAGATCGTAGGACAAATAGCCGCCAATGCAATAACCTCCCAAAATATACGGGCCTTCGCTTTGGATCATTCTGATTTCCTTAAGATAGTCATGTAACATTTGGAAATAACTATCCGGAAAAGGCTCTTCTCCGTTTAAACCTCTTGGCTGGATACCATATACGCTGTATTTATCTTCTAGCAACTTAGCCAAATGCCTATAATAAAAAATATTTCCGTCCGCTCCATGTACAATAAAAATATTTTTGGGACTGGTACTCTTATTGATTTTGAAAACATTTTTAAACTGCCCATTCAAAGAGGAATCTATCGTAAGAATATATTCCGATAACTCTTGAATAGTTTTATATACCATTAAATCAGCGACGGATACTTCAACACCAAACGCTTCTCGAATACGATTCGCAACCTGAATGATCGTGATTGAGGAACCTCCGATTTCGAAGAAATCATCCTGTATATAAACCTCATCCAAGCCCAATATTTGTTTCCATATCTCCGCAATGGTATGGTCGTTGAAATTCCGCGGAGGAATTCTAACACGGTTCTCGCTACCCGTTTCCTCCAATTTCAATAACGCGGCCCGGTCCAATTTTCCGTTATTCGTCACAGGCAACTTCTCAACCCTCACGTATGAAGAAGGTAACATATAGTCTGGTAGCTTTCTTCTTAACTCATTTTTGATGGGCTGTATTTCATTGCCTTCCATGGCTATATACGCACAGATATATTGTGGTTTGCCTTTATCCCCTTTAACGAGTACCACAGCACCTTTAACATTCTCCTGACTATTAATGATACTCTCAATCTCACCCAACTCGATTCGATAGCCACGTATCTTGACCTGATGGTCGATCCGGCCCAAGTAATCGACGTTTCCATCCGGCATCCATTTGGCCCAGTCGCCCGTTCTGTACATCTTTTCCCCTTGTTCGTAGGGATTGGACACGAATTTCTCTGCTGTCAGCTCCGGACGGTTCAAATATCCTCTCGCCAGCCCCACGCCAGCAATATGCAATTCTCCTGGCACCCCGATCGGTTGCATCTTCTGATTCTTGTCTAATATATAGAATCGCGTGTTATCGATGGGTTGCCCGATCGGAACAACACGGATTGCCTCTTCCTTCGAACAAGGAAAGAACGAGACTTCCACTGTCGCTTCTGTCGGTCCATACAGATTGATCAATTCCGTTCCCTGCTTGCGATACAGCAATTGATTGAACGATTCTACTTGCTTCGGCAGCAACGCTTCTCCACTTGCAAAAACACGCTTTAACGTCACTAGTTTCTCACTTTCCTTACTGCCCTTGATCTGTTCTAGGAAAATAGTTAGCATCGATGGTACAAAATGCAAGGTCGTTATCTGATAGGCCGCGATAGCTTCCACTATTTTCGCTGGTTCCTTTTCGCCGCCGGGCTCAAGCATGGCAACTGCTGCACCTTGGAAAGACCACCAGAACAGTTCCCGCACGGATACGTCAAAAGTAAACGCTGTCTTCTGTAGAATCGTATCTCCCGGGCCAATCGGGTATTTCTTTTGCATCCAGCTCAATTGATTGATGACGGAATGATGCTCGATCATCACCCCTTTCGGTCTCCCTGTAGAGCCGGAAGTATAGATAACGTAGGCCAAATCGGTAGGGTGATTGATAGGCTCCAGATTAGATTTATCCCCGTCGTCCGATAATTCTTCTTCCAGATCCAGTTGTTGTATCCGCTTAGGAAGCGCATCGTCTTTACGTCCCCGCGTTAACAGGATTTTCGTCCCGCTGTCAGTCAGCATGTATTCGATCCGCTCCCGCGGAAAACTCGGATCGATTGGCAAGTATGCCCCGCCGGCCTTTAAGATAGTATAAATTCCGATGACCATCTCCAAGGAACGCTCCATCATAATACCGACAATCTGATCCCGGCAGACACCATGCTGCCTCAATTTTCTGGCGAATTGATTGGCCTTTTCACTAAGTTCGCGATAGGTGAGCGAGGCCTCTCGGAACATGACCGCTACCGCATCTGGCGTTCGTTCGACCTGCTGTTCGAATAATTGGACAAGTGTTGCTTGGTTCTCATACGGAGCTGTTGTTTGGTTAAAGCTCATCAGATGCTGACGATCTTCATCGTCTACCAGCTCGATCTCTTTAATAGGCTTATAGCCCTCTTCGCTAATTTGTCTCAGAATACGGACAAAGTATTTCATCATAGATTGAATCGTAGCGCGACGAAACAGTTGGCTTTTAAACTCCACTTCACAGATAAGCCGTTCATTATGCTCTAATATCACTAGAGAGATATCAAACTTCACCCTCCCACTGTCAACCAAGGCAGGTGTGATCTGTACCCCAGGAATCGTCAACTCTTTTAACTCGTTATTCTGCAATACCAGCATGACATCAAACAGCGGATTCCGGATCATATCCCGATTTACTTGAACTTCCTCCACCAGTTCTTCGTACGGGTAGTCTTGGTTCTCATAGGCTCCAAGAAGTTTTTCTTTCACTTCTTGAAGATAATCCTCAATCCGCTTGTCTCCTACGGGTTTTGTTCGGATCGCTAATGTATTAACGAACATTCCTGCCATGTTCTCCACCTGAGCCAGTCTTCTTCCAGCGATGGGAGTCCCAACGACAATGTCCTCTTGCCTACTGTATTTTGACAATAGGATACTGAACCCCGCCATCAGTCCCATATACAGCGTTCCACCTACCGTGCTGGCTACTTTCTTTAGTCCCCGTACCGTTTCTTCCTCAATTTCAAACCGGAATTTCTCCCCTTGGTTATCTTCTGTCTTCCCTCTGGCTCCATCCGTAGGAAGCTCAAGTACCGGAATTTCTTCCTCGTATTCCTTCTTCCAATACTCTTTTTGCTTTTCCCATGAACCCTTTTCTTTTTGTTCTGCTTCCCATTGGGCATACTCCTTATATTGAATGGGTTCAACTTCCAGAGCACCGTACGCGTATGCTCTGACAAATTCCTCTGCTAAAATTCCCATGGTAGTTCCGTCACTAATGATATGGTGCATATCCAGTAGCAGTAGCAATCGATCTCCTGTTTCGATCACTCCACTGCGCATCAAGGGCGCTTTAGCAAGATCAAAGGGTCGAATCCAACCGGCGATCACCTGATCTGTGTGCTCTTTACCTGTTGTCTTGATATACTCCATTTCCGGTTCAACGTTATCGTGAACTTTTTGGACGATAGACTCCCTTTCCATGTGAAAGCTTGTACGCAGAACTTCATGTTTCATGACTAAAGCGCGAATAGCTTGTCTTACTTTATCTAGATCGATTTCCCCTCGGAGTTCCAACAACATGGGCATATTGTAAGCTATGCTATTACGATTTAGATTTTGAATGACATACAATCGCTTTTGAGCGGAGCTTACAGGGTAGCTCTCCTTTTTTTCCAGTGGCGATAAAACCTCGACTGTCTTTTCACTACATTCCTTTACTTTTCCCCCTAACTCTCGAATACTCGGATGATCAAAGATATACCGCACACCCATCTCCACACCGAATTCTCTTTGGATAGCTCCGACCAACTGAATTGCTTTAAGCGAATGCCCACCTAACTCGAAAAAATGATCATCAATTCCTACTTGTCCCACGCCTAGAAGTGATTCCCATAGTAACGCCAGCTTCACTTCTACTTCATCACGCGGTTCGATGTATTTATTCTTATTTTTAACTTCTATATTGAGATGCTGTAAGGATTTCCGATCTATTTTCCCACTGGCGGTCAACGGGATTTGATCCATTGCTATAAAATAACTTGGAATCATGTAGTCGGGCAGCCGGCCTTTCATATATTGCTGAATCTCTTTATCTACAGCCGTCTTCGTTATCGTATAGAAGGCAACAAGCTCGCTCTCCTCATCTCCTTTATCCCGTGCGACGACGGCTACATCCCGAATGCCCTGGATTCCCATCATACAATGCTCAATTTCGGCCAGCTCTACACGGTATCCTCTGATTTTAACTTGATTATCTTTTCGCCCCATCCATGTGATAGATCCGTCAATTTCCAACCTGCCCTTATCACCCGTCCAGTATAATCGACCTAGCTCCGGATCTGTATCGAACACCTTAGTAGTATCTTCCGGTTTCCCCCAATACCCTGGAGCAATATAGGCGCTGGCAATAACAATTTCACCTACACCTAACGGCATCACTTCTTCATTATGCTCATTAACGACGAAGACTTGGGTTCCTTCTATCGGATCGCCTAACCGGATCGGAGTATCGGTGGACGAACCTGCAATCCATTGGCTGGAATTAAAGGAAGATTCGGATTGCCCATATAGATTTACCAACACCGGTCCATCAAAAAACGTCTCAAATCTGACAATATCTTGAAGAACGACATGTTCACCACCTAGCACCACATGGGTTAAATCATGGAATGACTCCCGTCCCCTTAATGCCAAACAGAAATGACGGTAAAGTGTAGGAACGGAATGCCAAATGTTTATTTTCTCCTGTTTCAACCATGCCAAAACATGATGAAATGAAGCTTCCTCCCGCATGTCTTTCGGATACAACGTAGCCCCGTGTAATATACCGCTGAAAATATCAATTACCGCAGCGTCATGGCTAAAGGAGGAGAACAGCGTCATCTTCGTGCCCGGTTGAATATTCATACGAATAGCGTATTGTCGAGCATAATAATAAATATTCTCCTGCTTTTGCATGACTCCCTTGGGATTTCCCGTAGATCCAGACGTGTATAGAATATAGGCTATTTCATTAGGAAATGCTTTCGCATCGTTGCTACTTATCTCTCCCACAGCGTCTACCGTATCGATGTTGATAATTTCAATCGTATGATTTAAGAAGCTTTTGACGGCGTAGGCCTTTTCCATATTTCTTGTGTTTGTGACGAGGATTTCTGCATGAGCATCTTCCAATATGTATTTCATACGTAGATCAGGAAAGGAATCCGAAAGGGGAATATAAGTCATGCCTGCTTTCAATACAGAAAAAACAGACACAATCATATCGATTCCCTGTTCGAAGAAAAGAGCGACATGACCTTTCGTATACGCCTGGCTTTTCAAGTAAGAAGCCATTCGATCACTTCGTTCACTTAGCTCCTTATATGTCATTTCTTTATGCTCGGTTCGAGCCGCAATACGTTCGGGATGCTTTGCTGCTTGTTTTGAAAATTCGGTAATCAATATCAAACTCGTTGCCTCCTCACATGAATTGAGCTAATATGCAACTGCCCCCAATCACATACTAACCCCCCATCTAATCTCCGGGGTCCCGTATTGGAGGCAGTTACTTCTTAATCGTTCTGAGCTTGCTTACAAGGTATACTTATTTCGTGCCAATTTTTCTTCTGTTGTTACGCCCCATATCAGCAATATGTTGATTCCCATCACCACTAATTTCCTGGATGAGATTCATGTACTGTTGGAATAAAAACTCCATACTGGCATCATCAAATTTGCTTCTGCGATACTCACAGGTCAACCGGATTCCTTCATCAGGCGACGGAATAACATAAAACACAATATCAAACTTTACCTTTAGATGATCGGAGGAATCGGAGTCATAGCCTGTAATTACCTGATGTTGCTCGGATATATTCAGAACATTTAGAAACACCTGAATCTCTGGATAAGGTATCCCTATTTGATCGAGTACCAGCTCCAACGGGTAAGACTGATACGTTACGGCCTCAGATACATGGCGAGCTACTTTATTGAAGAAATGGAAATAAGTCTCCTCTTTCTCAACCCATTCTCGTAGCAAGAGTGTGTTGACGAAACACCCCATCATTTGTTCACTCTCAACATGTTCCCGACCAGACACGGCCGTCCCTACCGTTATATCTTGTTGACCCGTTATTTTATTGAGAAGCACGTAAAGAGCGGACAAAAATACGGAGAATAGGCTTGCATTACTTTTCGCTGCCCATTCATTCAGTCTTCGACTCACGTTCACGTCCAGCACAGTACTCACATGACCGTCACTGCTCTCGTCCCTTTCATTCATTCGTACTGGTAGCATTAACTTTTCCGGAGCTTTCATCAGCTTACTTTGCCAGTAATTCAACGCTTCTCCCATATTTTTCGCGATCATCTGGTTTTGCCAACGAGAAAAGTCCTTATATTGAACCTCCAGAGGTTTCATAGCGATAGGCTGGCCGGTTCTCAATGCATCGTACAGTGCATTAAACTCTGTTCGAATAATTTCCATCGACCAACCATCCGAAATACTATGGTGGATACAGAAAATTACCTCGTATTGGTCTTTATCGACCTTCACACATTTCACCTTGTATAACGGCGCTTGTGAAAGATCGAATATTGTACGGTACAATTCATTTTTCAGCTCCGATAATCGTTGTCGTTTTTCTATGTGCGAGAGTTCCGATAGATTTTCGATTTCAAGTCCTACCGGGCGGAACGCTTCTATTCTTTGAACAATAACTCCTTGCTTTTCAATGAATGAAGTCCTAAAGCCTTCATGTCTTTGAAGCAGTGCATGGAACGCAGCCTCGATCCAAGCTTCCGCCGACTCTCCCTGTAAAGGGATCGTACCTGGCATATTATAGGATGTACTGGTTGGCTCCAGTTGGTTCAGCAGCCACATTCTCTTTTGTGCAAAAGAAGTTTCATAATGATCTTGATTCTCTATAGGTTGAATTTGATCGTCTTGCTCAGCAGGGCTGCTAATGATGCAACTTGCAATACCGCGGACAGTCGGATTGGAATAGAGATCCCGATAAGCAAGTTTGATATGCCACTCTTGTTGTATGCTAGCAAGAAGTTTAATGCCTTTGATCGAATGTCCTCCTAGTTCAAAGAAGTTATCATGGACACCAACAGCGTCTACCCCCAGGATATTCTCCCATATGCGTGTCAATTTTGCTTCCGTTTCGTTCGCTGCAGCTTCAAATTGATTCCGCCTTACAGGAGTTATATCCATGCTCAGCAGGGATTTTCGATCCATTTTCCCATTGTTCGTCACTGGAATATATCCGATTTCCAGCATCACTCCGGGAATCATATAATCTGGGAGTTCCAACCGTAGTCCTTCCCAAATCGTCTCAACCGATACATCCGTTTCTTTGACGATATAGCTGCAGAGGTATTTGCTTCCGAATTCGTCTTGCCGATCTAATACTACAGCTTCTCGGACCCCTGGCTGCTTCCTAAGAACACTCTCAATCTCACCTAGCTCGATTCGATAGCCACGGATCTTAACCTGATGGTCGATCCGGCCCAAATACTCGACATTTCCATCCGGCATCCATTTGGCCCAGTCGCCCGTTCTGTACATCTTCTCCCCTTGTTCATAGGGATTGGACACGAATTTCTCTGCTGTCAGCTCCGGACGGTTCAAATATCCTCTCGCCAGCCCCACGCCAGCAATATGCAATTCTCCCGGCACCCCGATCGGTTGCATCTTCTGATTCTTGTCTAATATATAGAATCGCGTGTTATCAATGGGTTGCCCGATCGGAACAACACGGATTGCCTCTTCCTTCGAACAAGGAAAGAACGAGACGTCCACTGTCGCTTCTGTCGGTCCATACAGATTGATCAATTCTGTTCCCTGCTTGCGATACAGCAATTGATTGAACGATTCTACTTGCTTCGGCAGCAACGCTTCTCCACTTGCAAAAACACGCTTTAACGTCACTAGTTTTTCACTTTCCTTACTGCTCTTGATCTGTTCTAGGAAAATAGTTAGCATCGATGGTACAAAATGCAAGGTCGTTATCTGATAGGCCGCGATAGCTTCCACTATTTTCGCCGGTTCCTTTTCGCTGCCGGGCTCAAGCATGGCAACTGCCGCACCTTGGAAAGACCACCAGAACAGTTCCCACACGGATACGTCAAAAGTAAACGTCGTCTTCTGTAGAATCGTATCTCCCGGGCCAATCGGGTATTTCTTTTGCATCCAGTTCAATCGATTGACGACGGAATGATGCTCGATCATCGCCCCTTTCGGTCTCCCTGTAGAACCGGAAGTATAGATGACGTAAGCCAAATCGGTAGGGTGATTGATAGGCTCCAGATTAGATTTATCCCCGTCGTCCGATAATTCTTCTTCCAGATCCAGTTGTTGTATCCGCTTAGGAATCGCATCGTCTTTACGTCCCCGCGTTAACAGGATTTCCGTCCCGCTGTCAGTCAGCATGTATTCGACCCGCTCCCGCGGAAAACTCGGATCGATCGGCAAGTATGCCCCGCCGGCCTTTAAGACAGCATAAATTCCGATGATCATCTTCAAGGAACGCTCCATCATAATACCGACAATCTGATCCCGACAGACACCATGCTGCCTCAATTTTCTGGCGAATTGATTGGCCTTTTCACTAAGCTCGCGATAGGTGAGCGAGGCCTCTCGGAACATGACCGCTACCGCATCTGGCGTTCGTTCGACCTGCTGTTCGAATAATTGGACAAGTGTTGCTTGGTTCTCATACGGAGCTGTTGTTTGGTTAAAGCCCATCAGACACTGACGATCTTCATCGTCTACCAGCTCGATCTCTTTAATCGGCTTATCCGCCCACTGGGTAAGCAATCCCAGCGTTTTCACATAATGACGGATCATTCTTTCGATCGTGGCCTGAGCATAGAGACTTTTCTTATATACAAGCACACATGCAAGACGGCCCTCGACTTCTTCCACACTTATCGTCATATCGAATTGAGCTTTTCCGCTATCAAGTCCCCGTGGCATGAACTTCACACCTGGACGTTCCATCTCCTTCATCTCGGTATTCTGCAATACCAGCATGACGTCGAACAGTGGATTTCGGCTCATATCCCTCGTTACACTTACTTCCTCCACCAGCTCTTCGTACGGATATTCTTGATTTTCATAAGCGCTTAGCAACTTGTCTCTCACTTCCCGAAGATAATCTTGAACCTTCTTATCCCCTTCTGGTTGTGTACGAATCGCTAAGGTATTTA
>NZ_JAAMNS010000049.1:0-960 GCF_011066175.1 Paenibacillus sp. EKM211P | reverse complement strand
GGGTGATGGCGTGCCTTTTGTAGAATGAACCGGCGAGTTACGTTCCCGTGCAAGGTTAAGGTGAAGAGCTGAAGCCGCAGCGAAAGCGAGTCTGAATAGGGCGAATGAGTACGTGGACGTAGACCCGAAACCGGGTGATCTACCCCTGTCCAGGGTGAAGGTGCGGTAACACGCACTGGAGGCCCGAACCCACGCATGTTGAAAAATGCGGGGATGAGGTGGGGGTAGCGGAGAAATTCCAATCGAACCCGGAGATAGCTGGTTCTCCCCGAAATAGCTTTAGGGCTA
The DNA here is from genome assembly GCF_011066175.1 of Paenibacillus sp. EKM211P. NCBI lineage: Bacteria > Bacillati > Bacillota > Bacilli > Caryophanales > Paenibacillaceae > Paenibacillus > Paenibacillus sp. EKM211P. The sequence goes on along the minus strand of NZ_JAAMNS010000049.1, from coordinate 672 downwards.
GCCTCGGAAAGAAGAATCGTGGAGGTAGAGCACTGATTGGGTGCGGGGCCCGCAAGGGTTACCAAGCTCAGTCAAACTCCGAATGCCATAGATTTAGTTCCGGGAGTCAGACAGTGAGTGCTAAGATCCATTGTCGAAAGGGAAACAGCCCAGACCATCAGCTAAGGTCCCCAAGTGTGTGTTAAGTGGGAAAGGATGTGGAGTTGCACAGACAACCAGGATGTTGGCTTAGAAGCAGCCACCATTGAAAGAGTGCGTAATAGCTCACTGGTCGAGTGACTCTGCGCCGAAAATGTAACGGGGCTAAACACACCACCGAAGCTATGGCTTGATGCTTTGCATCAGGGGTAGGGGAGCGTTGAATGCGGGTTGAAGGTGTACCGGAAGGAGCGCTGGACTGCATTCAAGTGAGAATGCCGGTATGAGTAACGAAAAGATCTGTGAGAATCAGATCCGCCGAAAGCCTAAGGGTTCCTGAGGAAGGTTCGTCCGCTCAGGGTAAGTCGGGACCTAAGGCGAGGCCGATAGGCGTAGTCGAAGGACAACAGGTGGAAATTCCTGTACCACCGTAATCCGCTATGAGCGATGGGGTGACGCAGTAGGGTAGTGACGCGGACTGATGGATGTCCGTCTAAGCAGTGAGGCTGATGTGTAGGCAAATCCGCACATCGT
>NZ_JAAMNS010000048.1:0-1161 GCF_011066175.1 Paenibacillus sp. EKM211P | reverse complement strand
CTTGTCTCTCACTTCCCGAAGATAATCTTGAACCTTCTTATCCCCTTCTGGTTGTGTACGAATCGCTAAGGTATTTACGAACATTCCTGCGATCTTTTCCAATTGGGCATGCCTTCTACCTGCTATCGGACTTCCAATCACAAGATCCTCTTGACCGCTGTATTTCGACAGTAGAATACTAAAGCCTGCCATCAGTCCCATGTACAGCGTTCCGCCTACTGCACTTGACGCTTCTTTCAGGGCTTGTACGGTTTCCTCACGGATTTCGAATTGTATTCGCTCCCCTTCGTTATCCCCGGCCTTCCCCCGCACTCCATCCAATGGCATTTCCAGTACCGGAATTTCTCCGGCATATTCCTGCTTCCAGTATTGCTTCTGCTGTTCCCACATCCCCCTACGGTGTTGCTCTCGTTCCCACTCGGCATACTCCTTATATTGAATCGCCGCAGCTTCCAGCGCAGTACCATCGAAAGCTTGGACAAAATCCTCTGCCAATAGGGCCATGGTGGACCCATCACTGATGATATGATGCATGTCCAGCAACAAGTGCAATTGTTCCCCTTCACGAACGATCCCGCTTCGAATCAAAGGGGCCTGACTAAGATCGAAGGGCTGAATCCATCGACCTAGCGCCTCGTCCACTTCTTCCTTCGCGCTTGTCTCCGTGTACGCAATTTCCAGTTCGACAGCGTCGTGTACCCGCTGAACGATGTCCTCTTCTTCCATGTGGAAGCTTGTGCGCAAAACTTCATGCTTGTTTACCAAGGCATGTAGTGCTTGAACAACCTGATTCTGGTCCACATTCCCGTTTATGGTCAGCACCATAGGCAGATTATACGAGGTGTCCTCCGGATTGATCGATTGTATAGCGTATAGCCTTTTTTGTGCGGAGCTCACAGGATAACTGTCTTGCTTTTGTAATGGCACCAATCCCGTGAACTTCTTCGCAAGACCCCCTTGAACCTTTGCCCCTAATTCTCGGATGGTCGGTCCTTCGAAAATATCTCGGACCCGAATATCGACTTCCAGCGCTTGATGCATTTTGGATACCAGGCTAACCGCCTTAAGCGAATGGCCTCCCAATTCGAAGAAGTTATCCTGTACGCCAACCCGTTCGATTCCAAGTACATCTTCCCAAATCTGTGCGAGCTTCATCTCGGT
>NZ_JAAMNS010000046.1:0-1226 GCF_011066175.1 Paenibacillus sp. EKM211P | reverse complement strand
ACCATGATTGAGGCTGGTTGGGACGTAAGATCCCGTATAACAAGCGATGCTATGGAGCGACAAGAAGAACCTTAGGGGATGCCGGTAAATCTAAACTTACAGGGAGAGATGAAATGAATTCAGTTATCGGTCTAGATATTTCTAAAGAAGAAAGCCATGGACAAGCCTTTTTAGCGCGAGGAAAGCCATTCAGAGGGACATTCCACTTCGAGCACACTCGTGATGGTTTAGCAAATCTCCATCAAGTTTTAAAGGACGTTGAATCTGCATCCAAACAACGTCCTTTGCTTATTCTAGAAGCAACCGGCCATTACCAAAGTCCGGTTGTTCAGTTCCTAGAAGAACATCACTATGTTTACATTGTCATTAATCCGCTCATCTCAAATCGGCTTAGGAAGTCTCAACTTCGTAAAGTAAAGACGGATGCTGCTGACGCTTACCTATTGGGAGAATTGTACTACAAGGAAGAGTTTGAACCTTTTAAAAAAAGAGGGGTGCAACTTCTCAATCTGCGCTATCTTACAAGACAATATGATTCTCTTTCAAAGATGTGTGTACAGACTAAACTACAATTCCAAGCTGTTTTAGATCAGGTTTTCCCGGCTTACAAAGGCGTCTTTGGAGCTATGTATTCCGGTGTTTCACTACGGTTTTTAAGTGAATTCCCAACCTCATATTCAGTTTTGCAGACAGATGAAAATACACTCAAAGCTAAGATGAAAGAACTGCTTTCTTCGAAACGAGGGCGTTCAGAGGACTGGATTAACCAACGGATTCAACGACTGCTAGATGCGGCAAAACAAAACCCGTTTCAGCAAACCATGTATGCTAGCCACTTAATCAATTTGAAAGTCCTTATTACCCTCATTCTTCAGTATCAAGAGCATCTTACTGAATTGGAACAGAACATAGATGCTCTGGCTGAAGAAATTGAAGAGTATGAATTAATTCAGTCGATTCCCGGTATTGGGCATAAAATTGCTGCAACAATTTTATCTGAAATTGGAGAAGTCGACCGATTTGATCATCCTAAAAAGCTAGTGGCTTTTGCAGGCATTGACCCGAGTGTCTTTGCTTCCGGTAAATTTACAGCAACTCGAAACCGAATCACGAAACGTGGTTCCAGGCAGTTGCGTTACGCACTGGTAATGGCTGTCCAGTGTGGGCTTATACGCTCCCGAAATATGCGACTCAAAGCGTTCTATGATCGCAAGAGAGCAGAAGGA
>NZ_JAAMNS010000045.1:0-1237 GCF_011066175.1 Paenibacillus sp. EKM211P | reverse complement strand
AGTAGCGAAGGTCATGATCTCAGACTGCCAAGAAAAGCCTCTAGCCAGGAGAAGGTGCCCGTACCGCAAACCGACACAGGTAGGCGAGAAGAGAATTCTAAGGCGCGCGGAAGAACTCTCGTTAAGGAACTCGGCAAAATGACCCCGTAACTTCGGGAGAAGGGGTGCCTCGGTAGGGTGAATAGCCCGAGGGGGCCGCAGTGAAAAGGCCCAAGCGACTGTTTAGCAAAAACACAGGTCTGTGCGAAGCCGCAAGGCGAAGTATACGGGCTGACGCCTGCCCGGTGCTGGAAGGTTAAGGGGAGTGGTAAGCCTTCGGGCGAAGCTATGAACCGAAGCCCCAGTAAACGGCGGCCGTAACTATAACGGTCCTAAGGTAGCGAAATTCCTTGTCAGGTAAATTCTGACCCGCACGAATGGCGTAACGACTTGGGCGCTGTCTCAACGAGAGATCCGGTGAAATTTTAATACCTGTGAAGATGCAGGTTACCCGCGACAAGACGGAAAGACCCCATGGAGCTTTACTGCAGCTTGATATTGAATTTGGGTACGATCTGTACAGGATAGGTGGGAGCCGTTGAACCTTGAGCGCCAGCTTGAGGGGAGGCATCCTTGGGATACCACCCTGATCGTATCTAGGTTCTAACTTGGTACCGTGATCCGGTACGAGGACAGTGTCAGGTGGGCAGTTTGACTGGGGCGGTCGCCTCCTAAAGAGTAACGGAGGCGCCCCAAGGTTCCCTCAGAATGGTTGGAAATCATTCGAAGAGTGCAAAGGCAGAAGGGAGCTTGACTGCGAGACCTACAAGTCGAGCAGGGACGAAAGTCGGGCTTAGTGATCCGGTGGTACCGCATGGAAGGGCCATCGCTCAACGGATAAAAGCTACCCTGGGGATAACAGGCTTATCTCCCCCAAGAGTCCACATCGACGGGGAGGTTTGGCACCTCGATGTCGGCTCATCGCATCCTGGGGCTGAAGTAGGTCCCAAGGGTTGGGCTGTTCGCCCATTAAAGCGGTACGCGAGCTGGGTTCAGAACGTCGTGAGACAGTTCGGTCCCTATCTGTCGTGGGCGTAGGAAATTTGAGAGGAGCTGTCCTTAGTACGAGAGGACCGGGATGGACGTACCGCTGGTGTACCAGTTGTTCCGCCAGGAGCACCGCTGGGTAGCTATGTACGGAAGGGATAAGCGCTGAAAGCATCTAAGCGTGAAGCCCCCCTCAAGATGAGATTTCCCA
>NZ_JAAMNS010000044.1:0-1287 GCF_011066175.1 Paenibacillus sp. EKM211P | reverse complement strand
GGGACTGACCCCATAACGTGAGACAAATCAAAACACTTTCGAGAGAATCAAGCCATGTCGTAAGATATGGAGATAACCTTGGAGGTGTTTTTACGTTGGCAACGAGAGTGAGTTACCCCCTAGAAATAAAGATGAAAGCTATTGAAATGAGATTGGCAAGAGTTCCGGTAAAAGAGGTTATGGAGCAACTGGGAATACGGAATAAGACACAGCTAAAAACATGGATGAGGTGGTATCGAAAAGGCGAAGTGCATCGTCTGGAGCAGCCTGTGGGTAAACAATACAGCTACGGAAAAGGTCCGGAACACTCCTCAGAGCTTGAAAAAGTAAAGGCGGAGAACCGGTTCCTGAAGCAGCAATTGGACCTGCTAAAAAAGTACAAGGAACTGGAAAGGAGGTGGAACCAGAAGTCGCTGTTGCCTGGATCGAATCCATTCGAGACGAAGTGACGGTGTCTGAGGCTTGTAGATGGATCGGGATCGCAAGAGCGACCTACTACCGCTGGAAAGCAGCCGCGAAGACAGAGCGCACAGATGCTACGGTGGAGAAAATCCGGGGGCTTTGCATCCATCATAAATTTCGGTATGGTTACCGGAAAATCACCGCACTCCTTCGGGCAGAGCAAAGAATGAATCACAAACGAGTTCAGCGGATTATGCAGCGTGAGGGGCTACAGTGCCGCGTGAGGATGAAGAAACGAAAGGTCACTGGACCGTCTGCTCATCTAGCGGAAAATCTGCTGAAGCGGCAATTCCATGCCGAGGCGCCCCTGCAAAAGCTCGTCACGGATATCACCTATTTACCGTTTGGGGGTAAGATGTTGTACTTCTCCAGCATTCTAGATCTGTACAACGGAGAAATTGTGGCTTACAGTATAGCGGACAAGCAAGATACGTCCTTGGTTTTGGATACGCTGAATCAACTTCCAAAACGGACAAACATGCTACTCCATAGCGACCAGGGAAGCGTGTATACGTCACAGGCATATCAAGCTGCAGTAAAGGGAAAAGGCATTACCATGAGCATGTCCCGTAAAGGAACGCCCGCTGATAATGCCCCCATCGAATCATTTCATTCCACACTAAAGTCTGAAACGTTCTACCTCGAAGATCTCATCTGTACAACGACTGCCATCGTTGTACAGACCGTTCGAGACTACATCAACTACTATAACTCAATTCGGATTCAAACGAAACTAAATAACCAGTCGCCAGTAGATTACAGGCGACTGGTTGCTTAAACTTGAAAGGTGTTTTGATCCCTGTCTCACAAATGGGGGTCAGTCCC
>NZ_JAAMNS010000043.1:0-1560 GCF_011066175.1 Paenibacillus sp. EKM211P | reverse complement strand
TCAGGCTGTCGAGAAAGTTTCGACAGCCTATTTTTATGTTAAATTTGTTTAAGACGACACCGCGTTAATGTTATATAATATAGGCAACTATTGTATAGAAACGGACGGTGTTGGTATGCTGCGATCTCATCGAGACAAACAACAATCCTTTGAATTGGTTTCCTTGGAAGAACTGGTGCCCCAAGATCATTTGCTTCGCAAAGTGGATACCTATATTGACTTCTCCTTTATTCATGAGAAGGTAAGCCCGCTGTATTGTGCAGACAACGGGCGTCCTGCCATTGATCCTACCGTATTGTTTAAAATGATCTTTCTCGGTTATTTCTATGGCATTCGCTCAGAACGGCAACTCGAGCGTGAAATTCAAACGAACTTGGCTTATCGTTGGTTTCTGGGGCTGGGCTTAACGGATAAAGTTCCGGACCATTCGACGATTAGTTGGAATCGTCGTACTCGCTTTAAAGACACTACGATCTTTCAAGATATCTTCGATGAAATTGTGCTGCAGGCGATCTCTCACCGAATGGTGGGCGGGCGTGTTCTCATCACCGATTCTACACACGTCAAGGCCAATGCCAACAAACATCAGTACACTAAAGAGCAAGTATTACAGAATACCAAAGACTATATGGACGAGCTGAACGAAGCGGTGAAGGAGGACCGGAAAAACCACGGAAAAAAGCCCTAAAATCTCGAGAGGAAGTGAACAAAGAAAAAGAAATTAAAGTGAGTAAAACCGATCCGGACAGCGGCTATATGATCCGTGATGGCAAGCCCGAAGGCTTCTTCTATCTGGACCACCGGACAGTGGATATGAAGTACAATGTGATTACGGATGTGCACGTGACGCCGGGGAATGTACATGATTCCGTCCCCTATTTGTCCCGTTTGGACCGCCAAAGAGAACGTTTTGCTTTTCAAGTAGAAGCTGTTGCGCTAGATTCAGGTTATTTAACAACGCCGATTTGTCGAGGTTTGCAAAGCCGAAAGATTTTTGCCGTGATTGCTCACCGAAGATTTCACCCCAAACAAGGCCTGATTCCGAAATGGAAGTTTGAATACGATGCCAAGAACAATGTGTATATTTGCCCAGCAGGACAGGAGTTAGCCTACCGAACGACAGACCGAAAGGGATACCGGCAGTATGGATCTGATCCGGCTCAGTGCGAACGTTGCCCGTTGCTGAGCCAGTGTACTCAGTCTAAAAACCACCGCAAAGTGGTGACTCGGCATGTCTGGGAAGACAGCAAAGAGTGGGTACGGAGCAACCGGCTAAGCCCATCCGGGAAACAGCTGTACCGCAAACGAAAAGAGACGATTGAGCGAAGCTTCGCGGATGCCAAAGAGCTCCATGGGTTTCGCTATTGCCGTTTGCGCGGACTTCCGAACGTCAGGGAACAAGCCCTCATGACGGCAGCCGTGCAGAACATGAAGAAGATGGCGATCCACCTGGATCGCCTGGAAAAACAGGGGTGAACCCTGTTTTTCCAGAGACCAGAGATCTCTCATGTAAAGAAAAAAAACCACGTCTCAAAAAGACGGGGTTTCTCGACAATCTGA
>NZ_JAAMNS010000042.1:0-1703 GCF_011066175.1 Paenibacillus sp. EKM211P | reverse complement strand
AGCCATTGGACAAATCAGTCTCAACTTCGATCAGAACGCCATCTATCCCATATAGACACGCTCCATGTAATTTTCCATACATATCAAAAAAGCACCTCTCCTCATATTGAAATGTCCCTCTCGGGAATCATTGCCTATATGAAAAAAGGTGCTTCCAAATTTTCATTCATTGCAAATATAATGTTTTAAATTTAGCTCTCAATCCTAATTTCAAACCCTCAACTAAGCTTATCTGACGACAGATTATTTGTCAATCAAGGTTAGCTTATCGGCTGCTGGAGTACGTGGTCTTGATTCCGGGGTTCGTCCAAATCAAGTTTGGACAGCACTTCAACCAGCGCAGCATCCTCCTGAACAGGAACCATGTTCTTTGGCTTTTTCTAAAATGCTATCCGCAATGCGACCGCTCCCCTTGGCAACGACAATCGGCGCTTCGCTCTCACCGGGCGTATATTTAAGGGCGACCTGCGGATGAGCATCGTTTTTCTAGCACCCGGCCGTCCCATAAGAAGGATATTATGATACATTTTCACGCATTGAAAAACCAAGTAATATCAAGGGTTTGACGATACTAAGCGGTTTTCCTTTCGGTGGGAGATCGCTTTTTTCTTTTAGGCTCTATTAAACACATTTGTGATTTTCTTATAATTTCATAAATACTATTAATTTAAAATTTATCAGGAATGATGTATTGTCGAGTTTACTTTCCACGATGATGTAACTCTAAAAAGAAGACAAGTAAGCCGTCTCCCTTTCGGTCGGCGCGAAGAGGAGAAGCCGAAGGCTTGACGAGCGTTTCCTATTGCCGTACGCGAGAGTGCGATTTCCATTCTTTATTGATTTTCTTTACCCTAACTAAAGGATGGATCATCATGGATAACTGCGTTCTCCGATAGATAAGTCTGATGAGAAATTGAAGGAACAAAAAAACCTGAGAGGTCAGGACTTTTTGCTCTGTGCGCTGCCGCGAATTCGACATTTTATTTCCACGTAGTGGCGGGAGTTTTCAGTTTTCACCCGTGAGAAGTGCGTTCAGCAGGTCTAACGATTAGAAAACCACGACTGAAAGTCGTATATTGAGGGGACTACCCCAGCCAGTATTCCCACGTACAATTACTATACCGTCGTCATGCGGAACGACGTTATGGATCGTCATGGTAGCAGCTCCTTGAAACGGCTTAACTTGACCGCCAAAAATACCAATTTCCGTGATCGAGACAAGTACCCTACTTGAGGAATTAACAAACCCAGCCAGGTTCAAGCGACTTTGGAACAAATTCGGACCTACATTGTTGATACTAAAAATGAATGCGGTACCTGCTTTAGTTCTTAGGCGACGCGTAGGTTTCAGAATTTTTCTAGAAGAATTTACTTTTCCCATTCGAATCAACTTCCCTTCTTTTGTAATAATATAGAATATGCTAGTTTTTATAGAATCGAAACAGACAAACAGATTGGAAAAAATGACCATCTTTATCAGTAGGCAATAAAAAAAGCCCCGCGATGTCAGGGCTATGCTCGTAAACTTGATTGAAGTGAGCGAACGAAAAACGACGGAGAGCTGCTCAAGCGGATTGCCACGCTACAAATGAAGATCAAGGAACTCCATCACTTGGCCGTCTGGGGTGCCTTGTGCATGATCATTAACTGGGATAAGATCCGCCAGATGGTGTATAGCGTAAATACGTATATCCGTAATTAGA
>NZ_JAAMNS010000041.1:0-1872 GCF_011066175.1 Paenibacillus sp. EKM211P | reverse complement strand
ACGGGGACTTGATAGCGGAAAAGCTCAATTCGATATGACGATAAGTGTGGAAGAAGTCGAGGGCCGTCTTGCATGTGAAATGGAATTTAAAAAACGGTTGTACTCACGTGTGACCATTGAACGGATCATTAAGCATTATATCAGAATTCTTGAACTTCTCTCCCCTTATAAGGATAAATCTATTAAAGAGATCGAACTGGTTGGGGACGAAGAGCGGCAGCAACTGCTAGGGTTTAACGATACGTCAGTAACATACGATAGAGATTTAACGGTGATGGATCTGTTTGAGAAGCAGGTTGAAACCGCCTCGCATCATGTCGCAGTAGTGTATGGAAATCATAAGCTGAGTTATATGGCTTTGAATACACAGGCTAATCGGCTTGCCAGAAAGCTAAGAGATCGTGGGTTAGGCCCGGAAAATATTGTGGGTCTGCTAATGGAGCGTTCTCTTGAACAGATCGTGTCCATCTTAGCTATCTTAAAAGCAGGCGCTGCTTACTTGCCTCTGGATATTCATTATCCTAAGGAACGGTTGGAGTACATGTTGGATGACAGCGCGTGCAGTCATATAATATCCCGTTCTGCCTACATAGACGGAATGGACTTTGACGGCATGATATGGGATATGGACAAGGAAGAACATCGGATAACAGCGAACCACGAACTTGTTGGGAATGTAGAGAGAGTCCATGCTTCGCATCATTTGGCTTATATTATTTACACGTCCGGCAGCACAGGCAAGCCCAAAGGGGTCATGATCGAACACAGAAGTTTAAGTAACCAGATTATTGCACTGATCACGGACTATGGTTACGGAACGATGCAGAATCATATGCTGTACAGTAAAACGGTTTTCGATGTTTCCGTGCAGCATGTATTTACCGCATTGTGCAGCGGAGCGACTTTGCATTTGATGCTAGAAGAGCATGAATCTAATTATGGCAAATTGTATGCGTATGTGAAGAAGAATCACATAGATTTTATGGACATGGTCCCTGCCCAGATGGAAACCATGCTGGAACACATGGATACGGATGTTCAAAATATTCGAATTGTATTAGGCGGAGAAGCATTATCGTCATCCTTATATCAGAAGCTTAGGCAGTGGGTAGAGGCAGATCAAATTTATAACATGTACGGGCCTACTGAAACAACGATTAACGCACTCGTGTATCGATCTGGCGAGATCGACTTTGGCCGGACTATTCCGATTGGAAAGCCGATGAGAAATTACCGTGCATTTATTCTCAATACTTACGGTCAGTTGCAGCCAATAGGCATACCGGGGGAACTATGCATTACCGGGGAGGGTCTTGCAAGAGGGTATCAGAATCAGCCGGCATTGACCACAGAACGATTTGTACCCAATCCATTTGTGCCTGGGGAAATTATGTATCGGACGGGTGACTTAGCGAGGTGGTTGCCGGATGGACATATTGAATTTATCGGCAGAATGGACCAACAAGTCAAAATTCGAGGATACCGAATTGAACTTGGAGAGATCGAAAGTGTATTTAAGAATCAGCCAGAGGTTAGAGACACCGTCGTTCTAAATCGTGAGGATAGATTGGGAAATAAGTATTTATGCGCTTATATCGTTAAAGATGGCGAAGCTTCAATGGAAATGATCCGTTCAGGGATTCGTAAGGAATTGCCTGATTATTTGGTACCGGATGTGATGGTGGAAATCGAGAAAATTCCGCTAACCAATAACGGGAAGATTGACCGTGTTTTGTTGTTGAATATGGACGTCACTCACGTCAGGGGGGGCGAATATGAGGCCCCTGCCAACGATACCGAGATGAAGCTCGCACAGATTTGGGAAGATGTACTTGGAATCGAACGGGTTGGCGTACAGGATAACTTCTTCGA
>NZ_JAAMNS010000040.1:0-2602 GCF_011066175.1 Paenibacillus sp. EKM211P | reverse complement strand
GGGGCTTGCGAAGGAGATTGGCGTTCACGACAACTTCTTCGACATCGGCGGCCACTCCCTGCGGGCGACGACGCTGGCGGGCAAGGTATTTAAGGAATTAAACGTCAACCTGCCGCTGCGCGACGTATTCCGTCACTCGACGATTGCGGCGATGGCTGAGGCGATCGCCCGGATGGAACGGCGGGAGCATGAGGCCATTCCTCAAGCGGAGGAGAGAGAGTACTACCCTCTGTCCTCCGCGCAGAAACGGCTGTTCATTCAGCATACGCTGGATGGAGCGGATCAGCTTTACAACATGCCGGAGTTGGTGCAGGTGGAAGGCGAGTTTGATTTAGACCGGTTGGAAGCCGCCTTGCGGAAATTGATAACACGGCATGAATCGCTGCGCACCGGTTTTGAAATCGTGAAGGGCGAAGCGGTTCAGCGGGTTTACCCGCAGGTCGATTTTGCTATCGAGCATCATCAAGCAGATAAAGAGGATGCGGCTCAAATCGAGCAGATCGTCCGCAGCTTCATTCGTCCGTTTGATCTCGGCAAGCCGCCGCTGCTGCGCGCCGGGGTCATCGAGCTGGAGCCGAACCTGCATATTCTCCTTTTCGACATGCACCATATGGTGTCTGACGGCGTATCGATGGCGATTGTGATCGATGAGTTCTCAAGTTTCTACGCCGGGGAAGAACTGCCGCCACTGCGCATTCAATACAAGGATTATGCCGTTTGGCAGCAGTCGAAGGCCCACCGAGAGCGGATCGGGCGGCAGGAAGCGTACTGGCTGCAAACCTTCGAAGGCGAGCTGCCGACGGCGGACCTGCCGATCGACTACGAACGGTCCGCGGCTCGCAGCTACGAAGGCGCGCATCTGGAGTTCAACGTCGAAGCTTCTCTCTCTGCGCGGCTGCGCGAATTGGCGGCCGAGCGTGAAAGCACGCTGTTCATGGTGCTGCTTGCGGCTTATACCGTGCTGCTGTCCAAGTACAGCGGGCAGGAGGACTTGATCGTGGGCACCCCGGTGGCGGGAAGAACGAACGCCGATTTGGAATCGGTCATCGGGATGTTTGTCAATACGCTGGCGATCCGCAATCGTCCTTCGGGCGACAAGACGTTCTTGTCCTACCTGGAAGAAGTGAAGGAAACGGCTTTGGGTGCTTTCGAGAACCAGGACTATCCATTCGAGGAGCTCGTGGAGCGTTTGAATGTGAAGCGGGAGCCGGGCCGCTTCCCGCTGTTCGATGCCGTTTTCGACTTGCAAAATATCGAAGAACGAGACGCCGAGCTGGAAGGGGTCAGCCTGAAGACTTACGAGCTTGACCATTTAGAAGAAGCGAAGTTCGATCTGACGCTGTTTATGTATGAAAACAACGGGGCGCTGAGCGGGGGCTTCTTCTACGCCACCAAGCTGTTCAAAGAAGCGATGATCCGCACCTTGACCGAGGATTACCTGCGGGTACTGTCTCAAATTGCGGAAAATCCACAACTCGAGCTAAGCCGGATTGAATGCCATAAACCGGCGGCAGGCGCAAAGAGTGCCGTCGATACGATCGAATTCGCGTTCTAATCCTACAAGCGCGCCTCCGCCGTCAAACGAAAGCGGCGCGCATCCCAAGGAAGACGGCGAACAACGTCCAAGCCCGTAAACGCGCAGGCCGAAAGCAAGCTTTTTCGGACCTGCGCCGGGGCATGCGGTCACTTCATTTTTAGGGGAGGTACGAATGAAATCTTTGTTTGAAAAGGAAGAACGGTACTGGAGCGGCAAGTTTGACGCCGATGACAGCCTGAGCTTCCTTCCCTACAGTCAATCCTCCAAATTATCGGCCGACGGGGAAGCTGCGGCCGAGCCGGGTTTGCTTCACCGTACTCTGCCGAGCGAAATCTCGGAGAGAATCATTTGCCTTGCCAACGGTTCGGATTTGGCTTTGTACATGATTGTTTTAGCAGGAGTAAAAAGCCTGCTGTTCAAATATACCGGGCGGGACCAAGTGCTGGTCGGGATGCCTTCTTATAGCGCAGACCCCGACGGGACTCCGCCGCCGCATGACATCTTGGTGATCAAGACGTCCGTAAGCCGCGAGACTACGCTGAGAACGCTGCTCGGGGGCATCAAAGCCTCCATCGGCGAGGCGCTGGAGCATCAGCACCTGCCTTTTCGGAAAATGGTGGAGCCGCTCCATCTGGACTATACGGGGGAGGGTCTCCCGGTCGTCAACACCGTCGCATCCTTCGCCCCGATTCATCCGGAACCGCTGGGTAACCGGGTGGCGGCCGATACGGTTTTTCGCTTCGACCGTCAAAACCACTCCATCGAGCTGGAAATAAGCTTTGACGGGCAGCGGTACGAGCGGGCATTTGTAGAACAGGCGGCCGACCATCTTGTTCGGCTGCTGTCCGCGCTTTTATTTCAGCCGGATCTGGAGCTTGGACAAGCCGATGTGCTGTCCCCGGACGAGAGGGAGACGCTGCTGAAGCGATTTAATGACACCGAAACCGGGTTCGAGCGGGGGAAAACGATTTACGGCTTGTTCGAAGAACAGGCGGAGCTTTACCCGGACAACGTGGCCGCCGTCATGAACGAGCGGCAGCTGACCTACCGCGAGCTGAACGAGCG